>JAEULF010000028.1 GCA_016793965.1 Alphaproteobacteria bacterium
CTGAAGCTCGACTTCGATCGCGGCGGCGTCGTGGGCCCGCAGCTGGCGCAGACGGCACCTGTCGGCGCGACCTCGCCACAGGATCAAGCCAAGGCAAAGGCAAAGAAGAAGCCGGCCAAGGCCAAGCCCGCAGCCAAGCCCACTGCCAAGCCCACTGCCAAGCCGGCAGCTGCAACGCCCGCCGCTGTCGCGGCGCCGGCAGCGGCGGCGCCGACACCGGCTGCGCCGGCTGCGACGTCGCGGTCGGCTCAGGCGGCGCCTGGGCGGGTCGCTGCGGGCGCTGTGGACCGCGAGATGCAGGCGCTGTTCCAGCAGGTCCTGGCCAACCCGGGCAGCGTCGAGCTGAACCTGCGCTACGCCAAGCTCGCGGAGCAGAAGGGCCAGGCGCGCAAGGCCGTCGCCGCCTATGACCGCGTGCTCCAGAGCGAGCCCGGCAACGCCGAAGCGAAGGCAGCGCTCGCCCGCCTCTCCGGCGCGGTTGCCGACCCCGACCGCACGGAGGTGATCGCGCTGGCCGGCATCACCTATGAGACCAACCCGCTGCAGCGCAATCTCGACCTGTCGACCAGCAACGAGTTCAGCCTGGCCATGGGCGCCCAGGTGCGCGACGACCGCCGCATCGGCGGCATTCGCCTGGTCAGCCAGGCGACCGGCATCGTCAACAAGCACATCAACACCGATGAGGTCGACGTCGGCTATGTCGGCCTCGCCGCCGGCCCGGTGTTCGAGATGTCGAGCGGCATGAAGGTGCACACGCAGGCGACGTTCGACCGCTTCGCCTTCGAGGGCAAGACGGCCGCGACGTCCTACGGCGCCCGCGCGGATCTCGGCCTGCCCGACGCCGGACCGCTGCAGGGCGTGCGCGTCGCCTATGCCTTCGACCAGTTCTCCAAGGTGCATCGCGGCCGCGATGCTCACGTGCTCGCTGTGAAGGGCGGACTCGGCTGGACGAGCCTGTTCCAGGCCGGCGACCGCCTGGAGGTGGCGCCCAACCTGATCCGCAACCAGGCCGGCGCCCGCCGCTACCGCTACACCGAGGCATCGGCCGAGACGACCTATTACATGCCGCTCGCCCAGGACGTCGCCGGCTTCAGCCGGCTCGTCCTCGGGCCGGCGCTGGAGGTCGGCTTGCGCAGCTATTCCGGGCGCGAGGCGACCGACCCGGACAAGCGCAAGGACCTGTTCTTCGCTCCCGGCCTCAAGCTGATCGGCGACCAGTTCATGGGCCTTCCTCTCGGCGCCACGTTCCGCGTCGGCTACGACCGCAACTTCTCGAACGTGAAGGACCACAACCGCGACAACTTCGCGGTCGGCCTCTCGCTTTCCTACAAGCTGTCGTTCTGAGGAGGACCGCCATGACCACCACCGCGCTGCGCCACACGGCCCTCCTCGCTGCCGGCCTCTTTCTCCTGGCGGCCGGCGACGCCGCATCCCAAGCCAGGCGGCCTGCCGCCGACATCGGCGTTGCCGCCGTCGTTCAGAACCAGGTGGACGGGACGCTCGGCGGCACCGTGCGCCGGATCAGCCAGGCTGCCGCCGTCTTCCAGGACGAGCAGATCAAGACTGCCGGCAACGCCAAGACCCAGCTGCTGTTCAAGGACGAGACGGTGCTCACGATCGGCCCGTCCTCCGAGCTGACGCTCGACCGTTTCGTCTACGACAACGCGGCCGGCACCCGCGACATGGTGCTCAACCTGTCGAAGGGCGTGTTCCGGTTCGTGTCGGGCTCGGTCAATTCGCAAGCGTACACGCTGCGCACGCCGACGACCTCGATCGGCGTGCGCGGCACGATCTTCGACGTGATCGTCGAGGACGACGGCACGACCTGGGTCATCTTGCGCGAGGGCGCCGTCGATCTGCGCGGCCAGGCTGGCCTGGCGCAGCGCATCGACCGCGCCGGCCTGGCATCGAGCGTCGCGCGCGCAGCGGCGCCGACGCCTCCGGCCCCGCCTCCGCCCGCGATAGCGCGCAAGGCGGCCGCGGTCGCCAGCGTCTCGTCCGGCGGCGCGCAGAGCGCCGAGGGCGGTCCGACCGACATCCAGGGCCTGACCTGCGGCGTCCTGCCGTGCCGCGATTTCGGCGCCATCATCAAGGACCGCTGCCCGCGCGAGAGCTCCTCGCAGTCATCCAGCAGCAGCAGCGTGGCGCGCCTCTGCCCCTGACGCCGAGGGCTATGGCCATTGGCGCGACGAGAGGGGCGGGCCGCCCGGTCGGACGGCCCGCCCCGTTGATCGCTCTCCCTACGCCCGCGAGCCCGGTCGGCTGAAGCCGTCCGTGCCTTCTTCTTCTAGCGGCTAGCTGCCGGTCGGTCAGTCCTTCGCCAGCGCGCGCAACGGGCGGCGGGCGCGTGCCAGGCGCTCGCGGCGCCACTTGACGTGCGGCGACTCCTCCTGCGTGGGCTTGTCGGTGATCTTCGTCGGCGCGCTGAGCAGCAGCACCGTGCCGAAGGCGACCACGAACATCAGGACATAGATGACGGCGATGCGTGCTGCCTCGCCGCCGTCCGCGACCGCGCCGGTCATGGCCGCGGCGCCGCTGAAGATGGCGAGCAGCGCTAGCATGGCTACGCCGACCAGCACGAGATGGTAAACGGACGCCATCGACCGGCTGTCGATCAGCCAGGTCGGGAGCTGCATGGAGTTGTCGAGGATCTTCGGATTCATCGATGGTTCCTCCTGGAACGCGAACCGGCCAGCCGCCCCGCGCGACAGGCCGTCCTTCGCCGTTAAGGTTAGCGGAGGGACCTTAAGAACCGGTTGCCTGGCTCCATAGCGGAGGGGGGCGAGTGCGGCTGGACCTAGCCGGCCTGGCCGCGCGCGCGCTTCACCAAGCGCACGAGCTCGACTCGGGCCGCTTCCGCATCGTCGGCGCGCTTGTCGAAAGGCAGCCGCAGCACCGCGCCGCCGGCGCGAAGGTCAGCGCCCTCCGGATCGACGCCCGTCATCCGCCAGTCGCCGGCCGTGGCGCCGAGCAGCCGCGTGGCATAGAGGCCGATCGCATCGGCATGATCTTCGTTCATGTGCGCGACGACGTCGGCCTCCGCTTCGGCGAGCGCTCCCGCTTCCGACACGTCGAGCAGGATGTCGCCGCGCTCGGCCCAATGGATGCGGCCGAAGCCGGCGACCAGGTGCGCCCGCTCGGGATCGACTGCATAGAGATGGAAATCCTTGAAGCCGGCATACATCGCAGCCGAGGGATGGCGCGCCGTGAAACGCGCCACGGCACGGTCGCGCTCGTGCCCCTCCGGCAAGCGCCGGGCGCGCCCCGTGAGCGTGACGCGCGCTCCGGTCAACGGATCGACCAGGCCCGCCGTGCCGTCGAACAGCAGGGAGACGCGCGGATCCGCCTTGATGTTGCGCGTGTGCTCGGCAAGGTCGGAGATCAGCAGCAGCGGGGCGGCCGCATGGGTCAGCGCCACGAGAACGAGAGACGCGTAAGGCCACCCGCCGGCCTCCGAGCCGGGCGGCGTGCCCGGGGCCGCGCCGGCCTTGGCGTCGAGCGCCGTGGCGAGGACGGCGCGGTCGAGACCGCGCATCAGGCCGCGTGCCTGGTCGCCTGGGCGCGCCGCAGGCGCTGAAGGCGGCGGGGCGGCGGTCGAAGCGGCGCGGTCGGCCATGATCATGCTCCCGGTCTGCGTCGTCGCGCCATCATGCCCGGCCGGCGTCTCCACGCCAACGCGGCATTGCGCCGCCGTCACGCGCCTTACATTCCTTCTTCAAGGGTTCGGCCGTAGTGTGAGGATCTTGACCTGCCGCAGATGGGAGCGCGACGCCACATGGCGCGTGACAAGACGCTCGACCTGATCGTCAAATGCCTGGAGCTGGTGGCGTCCGAGGCCGATGGCGAGGCGCTCGCGGCCGCCCGGCGCGCCAATGCCCTGCGCGGGCGCCTTGGCCTATCCTGGCGCGAGGCGATCGTCGCCGCGGGGCGCGACGCGGGGCACGAGGACATCGGCGAGCCGGCGCCGCCGAGCAATCGGTGGGCCGGGCTGCTCTGGGCGCAGGAGCGGCTGAAGCTGCTCGACCGCATCGCCAAGCTGGAGCGCGACCTGGCCGACGCGCGCATGGCCAATGCCGACCTGGAATCCGAGACGGCGGGCGCCCGGGCTTTCGCAGCGGAGCTGGAGTACCTGCTCTCGGCCGAGCACGAGCTGGCGCGCCAGGCCAGCGAGCGCATCGGCCTCCTGGAGCTGGCGCTGGCGGCGGCGGAGCGGCGGGCGGGCGCGGCGGAGGCCGAGCTGGCCGGGACGGAGCTGCGTCCGGCAGCGCTGGACGGCGACGAGGCCGAGAGCGAGGACGCCGAGCAGGCCTGGCGCCGCGGGTCGACGCCGCTGCCCCTGGTGATCGAGGGCGGCCGCTGCGTCGTCCTGGAGATCAAGCCGCTCGACCGCATCTTCGCCTATCCGACGCTGCGCCGCGCAGAAGCGGCGCTGTCGCACGCGCGGCGCATGGGCGCCGACTACGTGCTGTCGAGCCCGAACGGCGTCAGCCTCAACACGCTGCGCGGCCTCGTCGTTCCGCCGGCGATGCGCGCCGTGCTGCATGACGCGATCGACGCGGTCGGCGCGCTCGATCACGCAGGCTACCTGTCGCTGCGCGCGGAGCACGGTTTCAAGACCATCCACCTGGCTGCCTTGGTGCTGCAGGACGACCTGCAGTTCTCGCGGGCGCCCTGGCGCTTGTCGCGGCTCCCGGCCGGCGAGACCTATCAGCCGCTGCGCGCGGCGCTTGCCGGGCTCAACGGGTAGCGCGCCCGGCCCGTCGACGGGGGCCGTCTCGAAGGACGGCCGGCGACGGAACGCCCCGATCGCGCTTGTTTCGCGCCCCGCCGCGTACCATCCTCCCGGCCTCACCGAGAGAGGCCCCGATGCCCGACACGATCGCCTTGGTCGATGACGACCGAAACATCCTGACCTCCGTCGCGATGGCGCTGCAGTCGGAGGGCTTCGAGGTCCTGACCTTCGCCGACGGCGAGGAGGCCCTGCGCGGGCTGAAGGCGAAGGCGGTCGATCTCGCCGTCCTCGACATCAAGATGCCGCGCATGGACGGCTTCGAGCTGCTCGCCGAGCTGCGCAAGGTCCGCCAGATGCCGATCATCTTCCTGACGTCGAAGGACGACGAGGTCGATGAGGTGCTCGGGCTGCGCATGGGCGCCGACGACTACATCAAGAAGCCGTTCTCCCAGCGCCTGCTGGTCGAGCGCATCCGCGCCATCCTGCGCAGGCGCGACCGCGGCACCGGCCCGGCGACCGAGGCGCAGGTGATCAAGCGCGGCCCGCTCGTGCTCGATCCTTCGCAGCACCGCTGCCAGTGGCGGGACAAGGACGTGACGCTGACCGTCACCGAGTTCCTGCTGGTGAAGTCGCTGGCGCAGCGTCCGGGCCACGTCAAGACGCGCGAGCAGCTCATGGATGCGGCCTACGGCGACAACATCTATGTCGATGACCGCACGATCGACAGCCACATCAAGCGCTTGCGCAAGAAGTTCAAGGTGGTCGACGACGATTTCCAGCAGATCGAGACGCTGTACGGCGTCGGCTACCGCTACAAGGAGTAGCGGCGGCCCGGAGGCGACCGGATGGCCATGGACGGCGGTGCCTTCGCGAAGCAGGAGACGGGCGCGCCCGGCCCGGGAGCGGCGCCGATTGCGCCGCGCCGCGGCTTGCTGCGCCGGACGTTCCGCTGGTCGGCGCGTCGCCTTCTGGCGGCCGGTCACGCCTTGCGCTCCTTCCTGCGGTCGTTCTGGCGGTCGGGCCTGACGCGGCGGGTGCTGGCGATCAACCTCCTAGCGCTGCTGATCCCGCTGGCGGGATTCCTCTACCTCGGCGAGTACCGCCGCGCGCTGCTGGACACCGAGCTGCGCAACCTCACGGTCGAAGCCGAGACGGCGGCTGCGGCGCTCGGAGCGAGCGCCGTCATCTCGGGCGACCAGTTCGAGTACCTGCTGCCGGACACGACGACGCAGCTGCTGCGCCGGATGCTCTGGGAAGAGCGGCAGGCGCGCCTGTTCGGCGCCGACGGCGAGCTGATCGTCGACACGCGCCGCCTCGGCGCGTCGGCGCGCGCCGTCACGGTGGAGCCGCTGCCCGTTCCCAGCGAGAGGCCTTGGTTCATCGAGAGCTTGCTCGAGGCCTATGACCGCATGGTCGACCGCTGGTCGGCGCTGCCCTCCGACCTGCCCTATGTCGACCCCGAGAGCCGCCGCGCCGAGGCCTACCCGGAAGCGATGCAGGCGTTGAACGGCGATTCCGTGTCGGTCACCCATCCCGACGCCGGCGGAGGCCGGGTGCTCGTCGTCGCCGTGCCGGTGCAGCGCTACCGCAAGGTGCTCGGCGCCCTGATGCTGACCGCCGACGACGGCGCCGTCGACTACGCCGTCAGCCGGGCGCGCCAGAACCTGCTGCGCATCTCCGGGCTCGGCCTGCTCGGCACGGTCCTCTTGTCCCTTTTCCTCGCCGGCACGATCACGCAGCCGATCCAGCGGCTCGCCGCCGCGGCCGAGCGGGTGCGGCGCGGCCAGGTGCGGGCGCCCGGACCGGGCCGCCGCAGCGCTCTGGAGAGCGGCGGCGGGATCCCCGACTTCACGGCGCGGCGGGACGAGATCGGCGACCTGTCCCTGGCGCTGCGCGAGATGACCGAGGCGATGTGGCAGCGCATGGCGGCGACCGAGCGCTTCGCCGCCGATGTCGCGCACGAGCTGAAGAACCCGCTCAGCTCGCTGCGCAGCGCCGTCGAGACCTTCGATCGGCAAGCGGAGCGCCCCGACGAGCCGGGTGCGCGCGCCCGCGCGCAGCGGCTCATGCAGATCATCGTCGAGGACGTTCATCGTCTCGACCGGCTGATCAGCGACATCTCCAACTACTCGCGGCTCGAGGCGGAGATGTCCCGCGAGGAGACCGAGCCCGTCGATCTCGGCGCCATGGTGCAGCTTCTCGCCGAGATCTCGGAGATGACGGGAGACGACCCGGACGCCGCGCGCGCGGCGCCTGTGCGCGTCGCGGCGGCGGCGCAGAAGACCCTTGTGCCCGGGCGCGGCGATCGCCTGATGCAAGTGCTGCGCAACCTGGTCGACAACGCGCAGTCCTTCAGCCCGCCGGGCGGCAGCATCCGCATCTCCGTCGCCGCCGCCGACGGCTGGGCGACCGTCGCCGTCGAGGACGACGGGCCCGGCATCCCGGAAGGCAAGCTTGAGGCGATCTTCGAGCGCTTCTATTCCGAGCGGCCGAACACGACCAAGTTCAAGAACCATTCCGGGCTCGGTCTGGCGATCTCGCGCCAGATCGTCGAGGCGCATGGCGGCCGCATCTGGGCGGAGAACCGGCCTCCTGCCGGGAGCGGCGCGTCCGGTCCGGCTGGCGCCCGCTTCGTCATGCGACTGCCGCTGGCCTGAGCGAGACCCGATGGCGCAAGACAGGGCAGAGCGCCTGGACCAGCCGACCGTGCATGCGACCTGCGTCGCCTTTGCCGGGCGTCCGGGCGCGCCAGCCGCGGCGCTCCTGCTCGGGCCGGCCGGGGCGGGCAAGTCTGACCTGGCGCTGCGCCTGCTCGGCGTGGGCTGGCGTCTGGTCGCCGACGATCGCGTCGGCATCGACGTCGCGTCGGGCGAGGTCTGGGCCCGCTGCCCAGACGCGATTGCCGGCATGATCGAGGTGCGCGGCCTTGGGATCTTGCGCCTGCCGGATGAGCAGATCGAGCGCGCCCCCGTTCGGGTCGCTCTCGCGGTGCGCCTGGCAGCGCCCCAGGACGTCCCGCGTCTGCCGGAACCGCGGCGGTGGCTCGTCGCGGCGGCGGGCGGCACGGCGGCCTTGCCCGAGATCGCCTTGGCGCCGTTCGAGGCGAGCGCGCCCGACAAGGTTCGACTTGCCGTCCTCAGCGCCGTCGGCGCTATAGTCCGGCCGTGACCAGCGATCCTGGAGGCGAGGCGAGCGCGGCCGCGGGCGCGCAGCCCGGCGGGCGGCGGCATGCGGGGCGCCAGGGCAGGCCCCCGGCGCCGCGAACGCTGCTCGTCACGGGCATGTCCGGCGCCGGGCGATCGACGACGCTGAAGTCCCTGGAGGATCTCGGCTACGAAGCGGTCGACAACCTGCCGCTCTCG
>JAEULF010000087.1 GCA_016793965.1 Alphaproteobacteria bacterium
ACGAACTCGACGAGGAAGCTCCGCTCCGCCAGGGTCTGCGGCGCGATCGGGCAGAAGAAGACGTAGTCGGCGTTGCTGCGCAGGCTCTGGCGGACGAGCTGCACCGTGCGCACCAGCAGCAGGTTCTGGACGTAGCCGAGCAGGCCGGCGTCGGCGGCGACCAGGCCGTACTGGTCCGCCGTCAGGCTTGCGCCGTTGGGCAACCTGATGCGGCAGGAGCACTCGAAGCCCATGCGCTTCCTCGACGGCAGGCGGACGACCGGCTTCAGGTAGAGGTCGAGGCGATCGTGCTTCAGCGCGTCGTCGACGGCGGCGAGCACCTTGTTCTCGTCGAGGCCGCCCAGCAGCGCGCGGCGCGCCGCGCGCTGCTCCGGAGTCAGGTCCTGGCCGGCCGACTGCGCGCGGGCATGCGCGGCCTCCCAGCCCTCCGCGCTGCGATCCTTGGCGATCTTCTCGAGCAGGGTCTGCAGCGCCTGGATCTCCTGGCCGACCTCGCCGGCGTCGGGGCCGCGCGGCGTCTCGACGCCGAAGATCGGCTGCCCGCCCGGCCGGATGATCGCCTGCTTGATCCCCTCGAGCTCGCCCATCACCTCGCCGTAGGCATCCTTCAGGTTGGTGATCTCGTGCACCATCGTCTCCTGCTTGCGGCGGCGCACGTAGTTGTCGTGCATCAGCCCGCCGGCGAGCAGGACGAGGATGCCGACGAGGAGCCCGAGACCCCGGCCGAGGCCCGATTCGCCGGCCACCGAGGCGCCGAACGACCAGATCGCCGCCGTCGCGAGGATCGCCAGGACGACGTAGATCGCCGCAATGCCGGCATGGACGGCGACCGACGGGCGGATGGCCGGTACCGGGATCTTGTCGACCTTCAGCGTCTTCAGCGCCTCCTGCGCCTTTTCCTTGGAGAAGCGGCGTCGGCGCGGCGCGGCGCCGGGCTGCGGGGCGGCTTGCTGCGGGGCAGGTGCGTTCAAGGCAGGTCCTCTCGTGGACGATCATGCGAAGGCCCTGCAGGCAGCTCAGGGCCCGCCGAGTCGGCAGCACTGGCGCGACCCATGCGAGACTGATGCCATTTACCATATTCCGGCGGGCCGCGTCATGGTCTCCGCCGCTGGGTCTCCGCCGCTGGGCCTCCGCCTGGGGTGATCGCCGTTTTGGTCCGGGCCAGGCGCCGTCGCATGGCGCCATGCGCGCGCCACGCTCGACAAGCGGACGCCTCGCCCTCTCTCCTCCGGCCTTCCATAGCGGGACGAGTGCCGATGCCCACGGACAGGCGGCTCTTCTGGATCGGCATCGCCGCCGGCTTCGGCGCCGCCTGCATGTGGTCGAGTTGGAACGTCGTCTCGCGCTTCGGGATGCAGCAGACGCTGACCGGCCCCGACATCGCTGCTCTGCGCTTCCTGGTCGCCGGGACGATCATGCTGCCCTTCGCGCTGCGCCGCTTCCTGCGGCGCGACGGCCGAGGCTCCGACTGGGGCGTCAACTGGCGCAAGGCTCTGTTCCTGGCGGCGATCGGCGGTGGTCCGTTCCTGGTGGTTGCCTTCGTCGGGCTCAAGACGACCCCGGCGGCCCAGGCGGCGATCCTGATGAACGGTTGCCTGCCGCTGTTGAGCACGCTAGCCGGCTGGGCCCTGCTGGGCGATCGGCCAGGGCCGATGCGCTGGGCCGGCGTGGCACTGATCGTTGCCGGCGTCGGCGCTATCGGCTGGCGCGGCATCGCCGCGGGGGCGGCGGGCGGCGATCTCGGCTTCGACCGGGGCCACGCCTTCATCCTGCTCGCCACGGGGATGCTCTGCGCCTACATGCTGGCGAGCCGGGCATGGCGCGTGCCGGCGCTGTCGGCGATCACCTTCGTGCCGATCCTCAACCTTCTGCTCTTCGTGCCGGTCTGGGCGCTCTTCATGGAGAGCCGCGTCGCCGCAGCGCCGTGGTCGGAGATCGCGTTCCAGGCGTTGTTCCAAGGCTTCGGCCCAGGCCTGGTAGGATTGTGGATGTTCACGCGCTCCTCGACCGCTTTGGGCGCAGCAGGGGCGTCCGCCTGCTATGCCGCCGTGCCGGCGATCACCACCCTGCTCGGCATCCCCATCCTCGGCGAGATGCCCGGCACGACGGAATGGCTCGGCATCGCCGTCGTCTCGGCCGGCATCCTGCTGGCGACCGGCGTGATCAAGCGCGCCGCGCCGCCGTAACCGTCGCCGCAGACCGCGACGGGCCAGTCGCTGTAGCATCGCGCCGACCGCCCCGCCCGCCGCTGGTGCGGCGAGCGCGGCAACGGAGCGAGACCCTGACCCACGACCAGATCCTGTGCGCGGCGATCCTCGTCGGCGTCCTGGCGCTGCTGCTCTGGGGCCGCATCCGCTACGACGTCGTGGCGCTGATCGCGCTGCTCGCCGCGGTGGCTGCCGGCATCGTCGCGCCGTCGCGCGCCTTTTCCGGCTTCGGCCACCCGGCCGTGGTGACGGTGGCGCTCGTGCTCGTGCTCAGCTGCGGCCTAGAGCGATCCGGTGCCGCCGACCTCCTGGTCCACCGCCTGCTGCCGGAGCGCCTCCAGGCCTCGCGCACCATGGTGCTGGTCACGCTCGGCGCGGTCGCGGCGCTGCTCTCCGCCTTCATGAACAACGTCGGCGCCCTGGCGCTGTTGATGCCGGCCGCCATGCGCGCCAGCGAGCGCTCGGGCGTCGCGCCCGCCGCCCTCCTGATGCCGCTCTCCTTCGCGACCCTTCTCGGCGGCATGACGACCCTGATCGGCACGCCGCCCAACATCGTCATCGCCCGCTTCCGCCAGGAGGTCACCGGCCAGGCCTTCGCGATGTTCGACTTCGCGCCGGTCGGACTGGCGGTCGCCGGGATCGGCATCCTGTTCGTGGCGGTGCTGGGCTGGCGGCTCATCCCGGCGGCGCGCCGTGCGTTGCGCCCGCATGTCGACCTGATGGACGTCGGGCCCTATCTCGCCGAGGTGCGCGTGACCGAGCGCTCCAAGGCCGCCGGCAAGCTCCTGCAGGAGGTCGAGGATGCCACGGAGGTCGGCGAGATCACCGCGCTGATCCGCGGCGACATGATGGTGCCGCGGCCGAGCCCCTGGGAGCGGCTCGCCGCCGGCGACGTCTTGGTGCTGCGCGCCGACCCTAACGACCTGTCCAAGCTGGTTCGCGAGCTGGGACTGGAGCTGCGCGGCGCGCCGGGTGCGGCGCGCGGCGCGGGCCAGGCCATGGCCGAGGCGGTCGTCGTGCGCGGCGGCCTCGCCGAGGAGCTGACGCCGCGCGAGCTGCGCCTGCGCAGCCGCTTCGGCATCAGCCTGCTCGGCATCTCCCGGCGCGGCCAGAGCGTCCATGCGCGCATGCGCTCGATGCGGCTCGCCGCCGGCGACATCCTGCTGCTCCAGGGCGACGAGCAGCGCCTGCCCGAGGCGATCGCCGCCATCGGCTGCCTGCCGCTCGCGGCCCGCAGCATCGGCATCGCCGCGCCGCGCCGGATCGGCGTCGCCGTGCTCGCCTTCCTGGCGGCGATCGCAGCCACCTCCTTCGGCGTGATGGAACCGGAGATCGCCTTCGCCGCCGCCGCCCTCGCCTACCTCGCCTTCGGCGTGATCTCGCTGCGCAGCGCCTACGAGAGCATCGAGTGGCCGGTGGTGGTGCTGCTCGGCGCCATGATCCCGATCGGACTGGCGGTGGAGTCCACGGGGCTCGGCGCCGCCCTCGCCGACCACCTCGTCGGCCTGGCGGGGCCGTGGCGCGTCGGTGCCCTCGTCGCCGTCCTCCTCGTGACGATGGCCTTGACCGACGTCGTCAACAATACGGCGACCGCCATCGTCATGGCGCCGGTCGCCGTCGGAGTCGCGAAGACCCTCGCCGTCAGCCCCGATCCCTTCCTGATGGCCGTCGCGATCGGCGCCTCCTGCGCCTTCAACACGCCGATCGGCCACCAGAACAACGCCCTGATCATGGGACCGGGCGGCTACCAGGCCGGCGACTTCTGGCGCATGGGCCTGCCGCTCGACCTCATCGTCGTCGCCGTCGCCGTGCCGCTGATCCTCGTCGTCTGGCCGCTCTGACGCGACATGCGCCGCCCCGCTTGCGCCGCAGCCGCTGGCCTAGCCTCGCGCGAGCCCCCATAATCGCGGCATGACCTTCGACATCCCCTCCGTCATGGCCGGCTGGCCGCCGCCCAAGCTGAAGAGCCCGCTCAAGGACGAGTCGGGCGGCGGCGGCAAGCGCTTCCGCATCGTCTCCGACTACACGCCGGCCGGCGACCAGCCGCAGGCGATCAAGGAGCTGGTCGAGGGCATCGCGCGCGGCGAGCGCGACCAGGTGCTGCTGGGCGTCACCGGCTCGGGCAAGACCTTCACGATGGCGCATGTCATCGAGAAGCTGCAGCGCCCGGCGCTGATCCTCGCGCCGAACAAGACGCTGGCGGCGCAGCTCTACGGCGAGATGAAGTCCTTCTTCCCGGAGAACGCGGTCGAGTACTTCGTCTCCTACTACGACTACTACCAGCCGGAGGCCTACGTCCCGCGCTCGGACACCTACATCGAGAAGGAATCGTCGGTGAACGAGCAGATCGACCGCATGCGCCACTCGGCGACGAGGGCGCTGCTCGAGCGCGAGGACGTCGTCATCGTCGCCTCGGTCTCCTGCATCTACGGCATCGGCTCGGTCGAGACCTACTCCGAGATGACGATCCCGATCGTCACCGGCAAGCGGCTCGACCGGCAGCAGTTCCTGCGCGGCCTGGTCGAGCTGCACTACCGCCGCCAGGACCTCGGCTTCACGCGCGGCGGCTTCCGCGTGCGCGGCGACATCGTCGAGCTCTACCCCGCGCACCTTGAGGACCGGGCCTGGCGCGTCTCGCTGTTCGGCGACGACGTCGAGGGCATCTGGGAGTTCGACCCGCTCACAGGCGAGAAATTCGCCCAGCTCGAGCGCGTGCGCGTTTACCCCAACAGCCACTACGTGACGCCCAAGCCGACGCTGCAGCAGGCGATCTCCGGCATCAAGCAGGACTTGAAGGTCCGGCTCGACGAGCTCAACCGCGCGGGGAGGCTGCTGGAGGCGCAGCGCCTGGAGCAGCGCTGCACCTTCGACGTCGAGATGATCGAGGCGACGGGGAGCTGCGCCGGCATCGAGAACTACTCGCGCTACCTGACCGGCCGCGCTCCCGGCATGCCGCCGCCGACCCTGTTCGAGTACCTGCCCGACAACGCTCTGCTGGTGGTCGACGAGAGCCATGTCACCGTGCCGCAGGTCGGCGGCATGTTCCGCGGCGACTTCCTCAGGAAATCGACGCTATCGGAGTACGGCTTCCGCCTGCCCTCCTGCGTCGACAACCGGCCGCTCAAGTTCGAGGAGTGGGACGTGATGCGGCCGCAGACGGTCTACGTCTCGGCCACGCCCGGGTCCTGGGAGCTCGAGCGCACGGGCGGCGTCTTCGTCGAGCAGGTGATCCGCCCGACCGGGCTGATCGACCCGGTCTGCATCGTGCGCGCGACCGAGCACCAGGTCGACGACGTGATCGCCGAGTGCCGCGACGTCGCCAAGGCCGGCTACCGCGCGCTGGTCACCGTGCTGACCAAGAAGATGGCCGAGGCGCTGACCGAGTACATGCACGAGGCCGGCATCCGCGTGCGCTACATCCACTCCGACGTCGACACGCTGGAGCGCATCGAGATCATCCGCGACCTGCGCCTCGGCGTCTTCGACGTGCTGGTCGGCATCAACCTGCTGCGCGAGGGGCTGGACATCCCGGAATGCGCGCTGGTGGCGATCCTCGACGCCGACAAGGAGGGCTACCTGCGCTCGGCCACGTCGCTGATCCAGACGATCGGGCGCGCCGCGCGCAACCTCGACGGCCGCGTGCTGCTCTACGCCGACCGCGTCACCAACAGCATGGACATCGCGCTGAAGGAGACCGAGCGCCGGCGCGCCAAGCAGACGGCGTGGAACGAGGCGCACGGCATCACGCCGGAGAGCGTCAAGAAGCAGATCGCCGACGTGCTCGGCAGCGTCTACGAGCGCGACCGCGTGCAGGTCGGCGTCGGCGGGCTGGGCGAGGACGAGGCGACCTTCGTCGGCAAGGACCTGCGCAGCACGATCGCCGACCTGGAGAAGCGCATGCGCGCCGCCGCTGCCGACCTGGAGTTCGAGGAAGCGGCGCGGCTGCGCGACGAGATCCGCCGGCTGGAGCAGGTCGAGCTGGAGCAGCTCGGCGACGCGGCGCCGGCCGCCGCCCCGGGCGATGCCGGCGACGAGATGGGCCCGAGCGCCAACCCCCTGGCGCCGCGCGCGGCACCCGGCTCTGCCCAATCGATCGCCGAGGCACGGACCCAGGCGCGCGCCTCGGTCATCAAGCACGCGCGCGACGGCAGCCA
>JAEULF010000135.1 GCA_016793965.1 Alphaproteobacteria bacterium
CGTGCCGATGCCGCCGAGCGCCACCTTGAGCGCCTTCAGCGGGTTCTTCACGGTGTCCGTGACCGCCGTGCCCTCGTAGCCGCAATGCACCATGCAGTCCGCGCACTTCTCGTAGTTGCCGGTGCCGTACTTGTCCCACTGCGTGTCGGACATCAGCTCGGCGAAGGTCTTGGCGTAGCCCTCGCCCAGCAGGTAGCACGGGCGCTGCCAGCCGAAGACGTTGCGCGTCGGGTTGGACCAGGGCGTGCAGTGGTACTGCTGGTTGCCCGCCAGGAAGTCGAGGAACATCGAGCTTTGGCTGAACTCCCACTTCTTGCCGGCCTTCTTCTGGCCGTGCCGGAAGACGCCGCGGAACAGCTCCTTCGTGTCGTTGCGGTTGAGGAAGTGCTGCTGGTCGGGCGCCCGCTCGTAGGCGTAGCCCGGCGACACGGTGATGCCGTCGATCTGCAGCTCGTCGGTGACGAAGTCGAAGAACTTGGCGACCTCGTCCGGCTCGGCGTTGTTGAACAGCGTGCAGTTGATGTTGACGCGGAAGCCCTTGGCCTTCGCCGCCTTGATCGCAGCCACCGCGCGCTTGAAAACGCCCTTCTGCGCGACGGACTTGTCGTGGTGCTCCTCCAGCCCGTCGAGATGCACCGACCAGGTGAAGTAGACCGAGGGCTCGAACAGGTCGAGCTTCTTCTCCATCAAGAGCGCGTTGGTGCACAAGTAGACGAACTTCTTGCGCGCGACGATGCCCTTGACGATCTGGTCGATCTCCTTGTGCAGCAGCGGCTCGCCGCCGGGGATGGAGACGACCGGCGCGCCGCACTCGTCGACCGCCTGCAGGCACTCCTCGACGGAGAGCCGCTTGTTCAGGATCTCGTCGGGATAGTCGATCTTGCCGCAGCCCGAGCAGGCGAGGTTGCAGCGGAACAGCGGCTCGAGCATGAGCACGAGCGGGTAGCGCTCGTTGCCGAGGATGCGGTTCTTCATGATGTAGGCGCCGACGCGCGCCTGCTGCAGCATTGGGACAGCCACGACCGTCTACTCCCCCTCAGGGCGCGCCGGCATCGCCGTCCACGCCGCATTCCCGCCATCGTCCGTCAACGACCGCCTGCAATGCGCAGCGGCCTTTCCGGCGTGCCTGCCGGTCAGCGCGCCGCCGCCATGTCCGCCAGCTGCTCCGGCAGCTTGAAGCGGATGTTCTCCTCGACGCCGTGCAGCAGCTCGACCTCGACCTCGCCGAAATCGCGCAGGCGCTGGATGACTTCCTGCACCAGCGCCTCCGGCGCCGAGGCGCCGGCCGTGAGCCCGATGTTGCGCACGCCCTCGAGCCATTCCGCGCGCAGCGCCGTCGAATCGCCGATCAGGTAGCTCGGCACGCCCATCTCGGCGCCGAGGTCGCGGAGCCGGTTGGAGTTCGAGCTGTTCGACGCGCCGACGACCAGCAGCACGTCGACATCGACCGCGAGCTGCTTCACCGCGGCCTGGCGGTTCTGCGTGGCGTAGCAGATGTCCTTGACGTCGGGCCCGACGATCTTCGGGAAGCGCGACTTGAGCGCTTCGATCACCTCGCGCGTGTCGTCGACCGACAGCGTCGTCTGGGTGACGTAGGCGACCTTGCCGGAGTCGCGCACTTGCAGCTCGGCGACGTCGTCCACGTTGGAGACCAGCAGCACGCCGCCGGGGATGCGCCCGCGCGTGCCCTCGACCTCCGGATGGCCCTCGTGCCCGATCAGGATGACCTGGTAGCCCTTCTCGGCGTAGCGCTGGCCTTCCTTGTGCACCTTCGAGACCAGCGGGCAGGTCGCGTCGATGACGGGGAGCGCGCGCAGCCGCGCCGTGTCCTCCACGGTCTCCGAGACGCCATGGGCGGAGAAGACAGTGACCGCGCCGTCGGGCACCTCGTCGAGCTCCTCGACGAAATGGGCGCCCTTGGCGCGCAGGTCGTCCACCACGCGCTTGTTGTGGACGATCTCGTGGCGGACGTAGACCGGCGGGCCATACTTCTTCAGCGCCAGCTCGACGATGTCGATGGCGCGCTCGACGCCGGCGCAGAAGCCGCGCGGCTGTGCCAGCACGACCTTGAAGGCCCTGCGTCCGTTCGACCCGAGGATCTGGCCCATCCGCCGCTCTACCCCTTGCTCGAAGGCCGCTGCGCCGCAGCCGGACGCCGATCGCCCAGCGGTGTTCTAGGATATTCGCCGCCGCGCGTCTCGCGGCATCAACGGAGCGCAGAGTTCCGCGCCCTTGCGGGCCCCCCGTGGCCTCGCTCCTGCGCGAGAGATAGCACTCTCGCTGCGCTGCACCAGAGCGGTTTGCGCATTCGGGCTGCGCTTGACGGGGTGGCGTGGCGGATGGATCACACTCTTTCGCCGAATGCGCGCAGTTGGCGGCCGTGCCTGGCCTGCGCCCTGGCTCCCGGGCGGCGCGGCAGAGTAACGCTGCCGCCCCGCGCCCGGGTTCGCAGCGGCAGGGGCGGCACGTCCCCGTCGCACCGACCCCGCGCCCGCGACGCCTGAGGAGGCCCGATGAGCGACCCGAATCGAGCGGATGCGCGACCGACGCTGGTGACCGGCGCGACCGGCTTCGTCGGCGCCGCCGTCGCGCGCCGGCTCCTGGCTGCCGGTCATCGCGTTCGGGTCCTTGCGCGGCCCGGCGGGGACCGGCGGAACCTCGCCGGGCTCGCGGTCGAGGTTGCCGAAGGCGACCTGCGGGACCGGGCGTCGCTCGAGCGGGCGGTGTCCGGCTGCGGCGCCCTGTTCCATGTCGCGGCGGACTACCGCATCTGGGTGCCGGACCCGGCGGCGATGCACCGCACCAATGTCGATGGCAGCCGCGCCTTGTTCGAGGCCGCCGCCGCGGCCGGCGTCGCCCGCATGGTCTACACCAGCTCCGTCGCCACCCTCGGCCTGCACCGCGACGGCACCCCCGCCGACGAGGCGACACCGGTGACGCTCGGCGACATGATCGGCACCTACAAGCGCTCGAAGTTCCTGGCCGAGGCCGAGGTCTCCCGCCTGGTGCGCGAGCGCGGCATGCCGATCGTCATCGTCAACCCGTCGACTCCCGTCGGCCCGCGCGACGTCAAGCCGACGCCGACGGGCAAGATGATCGTCGAGGCGGCAGCCGGGCGCATGCCCGCCTATGTCGACACCGGCCTCAACATCGTCCATGTCGATGATGTCGCCGAAGGGCATCTCCTCGCCTTCGAGCGCGGCGCGGCGGGCGAGCGCTACGTGCTCGGCGGCACGGACATGGCGCTGGCGGAGATCCTGGCGGCCATCGCCCGCATCACTGGAGGCAAGGCGCCGAAGGTGAGGCTGCCGCACGACGTCCTGTGGCCGGTGGCGATCGTGGCGGAGCTCGCCGGGCGCGTCACGGGCAAGGAGCCGTTCCTGACCTTCGACGGGCTGCGGATGTCCAAGAAGCGGATGTACTTCTCCTCGGCCAAGGCGCGCCGGGTGCTGGGCTATGCGCCGCGGCCGGCGGAACGGGCGCTCGAAGACGCCGTCGCATGGTTCCGCGCCCATGGCTATCTCGACCGTGCCTAGCGGGCGCGCCGACGGGATTCGGCCATGACGCTGCCGGCGATCGTTGCGGCGCTGCTGGGCCTCGCCATGGCCGTGCTCCTGGTCTGGACCCAGGGGCCGGCGGCGATCGGGCGCCTGCTGGTCGACGCCGGCTGGGGCGTGCTGCTGATCGCGGCGTTCCGCGTCGTGCCGCTGGCGCTCGATGCCTGGGCCTGGAACCATCTCTGGGACCCGCCGGAGCGCCGGCCTTTCGGCTTCATCCTGCGCGCGCGCTGGATCTGCGAATCGATCAACACCTTGCTGCCTGTCGCCCAGGTCGGCGGCGACGTGGCGCGCGCGCGGCTTTCCGGCCTGCCCTTCCGGCGGCGCGGCGAGGACGAGGCGCGGCCGGGCGCCGGCGGGGGAGCTACGACGCTGGTGGACTACATCCTCGGCCAGTTCAGCCAGGTGCTGTTCATCATGCTCGGCCTGGGACTGCTGGCCGGGCTGCAGCTCAAGGGGCGCGGCGCGGAGACCGTGCTCGGTTGGCCGATCATCGCGGGCATGGCCGCCGCCGGCATCCTGATCCTCTGGCTGCTGCTGGCGCTGCGCCGCAACGCCATTTCAGGCGTGACGCAATGGATGCGGCGCAGCGAGGCGGGCTTCCTCAACCGCCTGGGCACCGGCGCCGAGCGGCTGGACGGCGGCGTGGCGGCCGTGCTCGGCCAGCGCCGGCGGTGCCTCGCCGCGCTGGCGATCAAGGGCTCGGCCTGGTTCGCGCGCGCCGCCGAGATCTGGATCCTGCTCTGGCTGCTCGACGCGCCCTTGGGCCTTGCCGAGATCGTCGTCATCGAGGCCATCGCCGGCGCCGTGCGCAGCGCCGGCTTCCTGGTGCCCGGCGCCCTCGGCGTGCAGGAGGGCGGCATCTTCTTCATCGGCACGCTGCTGGGCTTGCCGCCGGAGATCGCGGTGGCGCTCGCGCTGATGCGCCGTGCCCGCGAGATCGTGACCTCGGTGCCCGGGCTCTTCGCCTGGAGCCACGCCGAGCGCGGCGCGCTGGCGCGCGTGCTCGGGCGGCAGGATGCGCCGCCGGGCAGCGCCGGCGCGGACCGCTGACGTCCGGCGTCTCGAAGGACGGCATTCGATGGAACGGTACCGCCGGATCCGTGTCGCCCTGTCCGTGCAGCCCTTGCCCGCGCGGCTGCATGCGTCATCTTATCATTGCGTGATCGCAACGACGGGAGACGGCCATGCGGGCGGACGGCGCTGATCTCTACGACCTGACCTTCCCTGTGCATGGCGGCGGCAACCTGCCGTTGGCGCAGTACCGCGGTCGGCCGATCCTGGTGGTCAACACGGCCTCGCGCTGCGGCTTCACGCCGCAGCTCGGCGGGATGCAGGCGCTGTGGAAGCGCGAGGCGCCGAACGGACTCGCTATCGTGGGCGTCCCCTGCAACCAGTTCGGCGGCCAGGAGCCGCTCGAGGGCGAAGCGATCAAGGCGTTCTGCGCGACGAGCTTCGGCGTCGACTTCCCGCTGACCGCCAAGCTCGACGTCAAGGGGGAGCATGCGCATCCGTTCTACCGTTGGGCGCGCGCGGCGCTCGGTCCCCTGGCCGTGCCGCGCTGGAATTTCTGGAAGATCCTGGTCGGCGCCGACGGGCGCGCGCGCGACTGGTACTCGCCGCTGACCAAGCCCGAGGCCGGGCGCCTCGGCCGCGCCATCGCGCGCGCCTATGGCGGCTGAGGCTCCC
Source organism: Alphaproteobacteria bacterium (assembly GCA_016793965.1). Taxonomy (GTDB): domain Bacteria; phylum Pseudomonadota; class Alphaproteobacteria; order JAEULF01; family JAEULF01; genus JAEULF01. Next base: position 5,247 of record JAEULF010000135.1, read on the forward strand.
CGGGCTTGCGCTCCTCCGGCGGCTTGACGTCGGCGAACATGCGCAGCAGCAGGACGTCGTAGGCGACCTTGATCAGGCCGCCGATGACCAGCGGCCAGCCGACCAGGGAGAGCGCGAAGATCTCCTTGGCGAGCCAGGGCGACAGCGCGGTCGCCAGGCTGCGCGGCATCTGCGTCAGGCTGGCCGCAGCGGCGCGCTCCTCCGGCCGCACGACGGCCATGACGTAGGAGCTGCGCAGCGGCACGTCCATCTGCGAGAGCAGGCTGCGCACCACGAGGAACGCCACGACGACCCACAGGCTCGGCGCCAGGCCGGCGCCGATCACCAGCAGGTTTGCCGGCAGGTGCGTGAACACCATCGTCCTGATCGCTCCGAAGCGCTGCGCGACGCGCACGGCGACGAGCTGCGAGGCGGCGGCGCAGAGGTTGGTCGCGAAGAAGATGGCGCCGGCCGTCGACGCATCGATGCCGTAGCGAGAGTAGAGCCAGGCGGCGATCATCGAGTTGAGGAAGAAGCCGCCGCCGAAGCTGTCGAGCGAGAACAAGGCCGCCAGCATGTACACGCGCCTGCGCGACGGCCCGAGCCCCGGCCGCGGCGCGTCCACGGGCACCTCGGCGGCGCGCGTGAGGCCGCTGTAGAGGAGCGCGATGGCGCAGCCGAGGGCGGCATAGACGAAGAACATCGCCTGGATCGCGCCGACGCGGCCGAGGGCTGGGCCCATGACGTCGACGAAGCCGACGGAGAGCGCGCCCAGCGCGCCGACGATGTTGGCGAGGACCGCATAGCGCGCGAAGAGCGCCGTGCGATGCTCCGGCGCCACGGACTGCGCCAGCACGGCGTGCTCGAGCGGCACGAAGGCGCTGACGTCGCCCATCGACGGGTTGATGGTGCCGAAGAAGGCGACGACGAGCAGCGGCCAGAGCGCCTCGATCGCGCCGAAGGCGATCCCGGTCGCGACCATGACGGCGGCGATGCCGAGCATCAGCGTGCGTCGGCGCCAGCCATGCGGCACAAGGCCGACGGCAAGCGTCATCAGCGCCGACCCGATCATGGTCGCCGTCGCGATCAGGCCGACGTCGAACTCGTCGTAGCCCAGCGCCACGAGGTGGAGCGGCAAGAGGATCGCGACGTAGCCGTCGGCGAAGGAGCGCATGGCGCGCGAAGCCAGCACGCGCTTGGCGTCGGCGGTGGCGGAGGCAGGAAGGAGGGCGAAGCGGATCACCCGGATAGGGTAGCGCGCGGACGGCGTCCTGTCCCGCGTCCGGTCTCGCGGCCTGGAGCCAGCCGCAAGCGGTCGGCCGCAACCCGGCGGAGCCCGCGGGCGGTCACCCCATGCCGAATCGCAGCAGCGCCGCGATGGCGCCGACGACGGCGCCGCCGGCGGCGAACCAGACCCAGCTCATCAGGACGCGGCCGAGCTTGAAGCGCGCAAGGTCGTCGCGCGCCTCGCGCAGCGCGATCTCGGCCTCCGCGCGCTCGGTCATCGCCTTGCGCAGGGCCAGCTTGAGCCCGATCGCCGGGACCGAGGCGACCGAGCCGACGCGCGCACCCTCATGCGTCGCGGAGGAGATGCGCACGCGCTTGTCCCAATCCTCCGCGCGCAGCACGGCGAGCATGCTGCGCCAGTAGTTGATGTTGCCGTCGCCGTCGTCGATCGTCTCGGGCAGGGTCGCGCGCTGCGCCATTCTGGTCTCCGTGCTGGGGCCGTCGGCGCTCAGGCGCGCGTCTCCGGCGCCGCGACGTCGCGCACGCCGTCGCCCAGCAGGTTGATCGCCAGGACCAGCGCGAAGAGCGCGGCGCCCGGGATCGTTATCAGCCAGGCGCTGAAGAACATGTAGGTCTTCGCCTCCGAGATCATCAGGCCCCAGGAGGGCAGCGGCGGCTGCACGCCGAGGCCGAGGAAGGAGAGGGCCGCCTCGAGCAGGATCGCCGACGCCATCTCCAGCGTGGCGACGACGATCAGCGGCCCGGCGACGTTGGGCAGCACCTCGGACAGGATGATGCGCGGCGTCGAGCAGCCCAGCGCCTGGGCGGCCGCGACGTAGTCGAGGTTGCGCACCTGCATCACGGCGCTGCGCATCACCACGGCGAAGCGGTCCCATTTGAGCAGGCCGAGGATGGCGATGACCAGCGGCAGCGAGCTGCCGACGAGCGCCACGACGGCGAGCGCGACCAGGATCACGGGCAGCGACAGCCGCGTCGTCACGACGTAGCCGACCAGGAGATCGACCTTGCCGCCGAAATAGCC
>JAEULF010000146.1 GCA_016793965.1 Alphaproteobacteria bacterium
TGCTGCTGCGCCGCGCCACGATCCGCGGCGAGGACGGAGCGCCGGTCAAGCCGGGCGAGCCCGGCGAGCTCTGGATGGCCGGGCGCGGTATCATGAAGGGCTACTTCAACAAGCCGGAGGCGAACGCCGACGCGTTCCGCGACGACTGGTTCCGCACCGGCGACGTGACGCGCCAGGACGAGCGCGGCTTCTTCTACATCATCGGGCGGCTCAAGGACATGGTGCGCCGCAGCGGCGAGAACGTCGCGGCGCGCGAGGTCGAGGCCGTGGCGCTGCTCCTGCCCGAGGTGAAGGAGGCGGCCGTCGTGCCGGTGCCGGACAAGGACCGCGGCGAGGAGGTCAAGATCTTCCTGGCGCTGCAGGAGGGCGTGCCTGCCGACGAGGCGACCATCGCGCGCGTCGCCGCGCACTGCCGCGCCAACCTCGCCTCCTACAAGGTGCCGCGCTACTACGCCTTCCTGCCCGAGCTGCCGCGCACCGCGTCGAACAAGATCGAGAAGGGCAAGCTCAAGACGCTGCACCCCGAACCGCGCCAGGGCGCCTACGACACCGTCGACCGCCTGTGGCGGTGACGGCGCGGCGGCTGCACGGACGCAGCCGCCGGGGATGCGCCAGCGGGTCGCGCGACGATGGATTCCAGCATGCGCGCTGGGGCATGCACGCACCGTCGCCGGGCGTCATTCAGATCCCTCCCCCGCCTGCGGCGGGAGAGTGAAACGACCGCCGCACCGGTTTCGCGTTCGGCACGCAAGCGGCCATTGCGACGTGCGTGCATGCCGTAACGCGAAAGCTGGGATCCACGCGTGCCGCCTTCGGCGCCGTGCGGCTGCCGAAGGCGGCACATGCGGCCATGACGGCAAGCGGCTTGACGCCGCGGCCCGCACCGTTCACGACGGCAGGCCAGGGACATCGAGAGCAATGCGGGGGGACATGCGCGCGATCCACATCAAGGGGCACGGCGGGCTCGACCAGGTGCAGCTCGTCGACATCCCGGAGCCGGTCGCCGGCCCGGACGAGGCGATCGTCGAGGTCAAGGCTTGCGGGCTCAACTATCTCGACATCTTCGTGCGCCGCGGCATGCCCGGCCTGCCGGTCAAGATGCCGCGCATCCCCGGCGGCGACGTCGCCGGCGTCGTCAAGTCGGTCGGCGCCAAGGTCGACAAGGGCTGGGTCGGGCTCAAGGTGCTGATCGACCCGGCCGTCATGGTCGGCAAGCATCTCGGCGCGCTCGGCGAGGACACGGACGGCGGCTTGCGCGAGCGCATGGCGATCCCGGCCGTGAACCTGATCGCGCTGCCGGGCAACGTCACCTGCGAGCAGGCGGCAGCGCTGCCCATCGGCTACGGCACGGCGCACCGCATGATGGTGACGCGCGGCCGCGTCGCCAAGGGCGAGCTGGTGCTGATCCTCGGCGCCTCGGGCGGCGTCGGCACGGCCTGCGTGCAGATCGCCAAGGAGATCGGCGCCACGGTCATCGCCTGCGCGAGCTCGGCCGACAAGCTCGACCGGCTGAAGAAGCTCGGCGCCGACCACGTGGTCGACTACACCAAGGAGGATTTCTCGGCGGCGGCGTGGAAGATCTCGGCCAAGCAGGGCGTCGATGTCTGCGTCAACTACACCGGCGGCGACACCTGGGTGCCCAGCCTGCGCGCCATGAGGATGTTCGGCCGCGTGCTGACCTGCGGCGCCACGGCGGGCTTCGATCCCAAAGAGGACATCCGCTACATCTGGCGGCGCGAGATCGACATCGTCGGCTCGAACGGCTGGACGCGCGCCGACCTGACGGCGCTGGTCGACAAGGTCTCCAAGGGAACGATGATCCCGGTCATCGACCGCGTGCTGCCGCTGGCCGAGACGCGGGAGGCGATGCGGGCGCTCGAGGCGCGCGAGATCTTCGGCAAGGTACTGCTGCGGCCATGAGCGGGAAACCTGGCGAGGGGAAGAGCGGCACCAAGCCGAAGCGTCCGACGCCGAACGTCGTCGGCTTCGACGCGTTGCGCGCCATGGTGATCGGCTGCCCGTATCATGCCTGGCTCGGGCTCGACCTCGTGCGCCTCGACGAGGCCGAGGTCGAGATCCGCATGCCTTGGCGCGCAGAGATGGTCTCCGACCCGACGGTCCGATACACCCATGGCGGCATCCTGGCGGCACTGGTGGATCTCGCGGCGGACTACGCCATCGCGGCCAAGCTCGGCCGCGGCGTGCCGACCATCGACATGCGGGTGGATTTCCACAAGACGGCGCTGGAGGGCGAGGCGCTGCGGGCGATCGGCAAGCTCATCAAGCTGGGCCGCACGCTGGCCGTCGCCGAGGCGAGCGTGCTGCGCGAGAGCGACGGCGACCTGATCGCCAGCGGCCGCGGCGTCTACCTGACGAAGGCGGAGTGAGACGCCCCGCTCCGGCTCGGACGAGGCCCGGAGCGGGGCATCCCTGTCAGGACGTCAGGCCTTCTTGCCCTCGACGCTCAGCGCGCCGGGACCGGTGACGTAGAGCAGCAGGAAGCCGCCGGCCATCGCGATGTTCTTCCAGAACATGATCGACTGCAGGCGCTGGCCGGCATCCGCCGCGATCGCCCAGTAAGGGTGGTACAGCAGCGCCGCCAGCACGCTGAACAGCGCGATCGCGAGCGCGGCCCAGCGCGTCTGCCAGCCGACGGCGACCAGGATGCCGCCGCCGAGCTCGATGGCGATGGCGGCCACCACCATGGCCTGGAACAGGATGGTCGGGAAGCCGGCCAGGTAGATGCTGCTCGACGTGTACTTCACCGAGCCCTCGAAGCCCGTCACCTTGCCGTAGCCGCCCATGATGAAGATGACGGCCAGCGCAAGCCGGGCGATCAGGATCAGCCGGTCATTGTTGATTGCGTTCACGAATGTCTCCCGCAGATGGTTGTGTCCCAGGGCGAATGAGTAACCGCGGTCAGTACGATTGTCGATGGCGCAGCGCTCACTCGATCGGCAGCGCTGTCGTGTACTTGATCTGCTCCATGGCGAAGGACGACGAGACGTCCGTCATGCCGCCGATGGCGATGAGCTTCTTGTAGAAGCGGTCATAGCCTTGGATGTCGGCGACGACGACCTTCAGCAGGTAGTCCGTCTCGCCGGACAGGCGGTGCACCTCCGTCACCTCGGGATAGCTGGCGACGGCGGCAGCGAAGCGCTCCAGCCATTCCGCGGTGTGCTGGTTCGTGCGCACGCCGACGAACACCGTCACGCCGAGCCCAAGCTTGCCCGCGTCGAGCAGCGTCGTGCGCTTGACGATCACGCCGGCCTCCTCCAGCGCCTTGACGCGGCGCCAGACCGGCGTCGTCGACAGCCCGACGCAGCTTGCCAGATCGGCCAATGAGAGGCCGGCATTCTCCTGCAGCAGCCGCAAGATCCGCTTGTCCGTCGCGTCCATGGTTCAGCCATCAACCTGGTCGGCGCATCGTTCGATCCTAAGAGAATTTTCCTTAGATGGCGATCTGCGTAGAAGTTTTTTCTCTCTCTAAGCCAGTCCCTAGGCCAGATGGCGACCATTTTCTAAGGTCGGGACGCTATCCTTCCAGCTCCTTGGGACGATCATGCGGGAGTGCCCCATGCGGCGACTGTTCAGCGAGCACCCGGCCTCGGTCGGCGAGACCTACGTCGAGCACATGGGCATGGCCACGAGCTTCGGGCTGCGCATGGTCGGCGCCGGCTTCGCCTGCCTGCTGCATGGGCTGTTCCCGTTCCTGTTCGTCCGCACGGGCAGCAAGACGATCCAGCAGCTGCACCAGGAGATGTGCGTCGCGCGCGACCGGCGCGCGGCCTTGCAGGCCGTCGCCCAGCCCTCGGCGCAGGCAGCCGACTCGCCGGCGCTGGCCGCACGCTGACTGACCGCCAGCGTCACGGCTCCGCAGGCCTTGCGGCGCAGCGGCAGCAGCCCTAGCGTTCGTCGCGTCGCGGCCCGGGCCTCCGCCCGTGCCGGTCTCCAGCGCTGAGCCGCCGCCATGCTCGACGTCACCGACACGCCGCCGCGCTCGCTTTGGGCGGCAACGGCGCCGCAGGCGCCTGACCTGCCGGAGCTCGACGGACCGCGCGAGGCCGACCTCGCCGTCGTCGGCGGCGGCTTCACCGGCCTCGCGACCGCGCACTTCGCGCAGGAGCTCGGCCTCAAGCCCGTCGTGATCGAGGCGATGGAGCCGGGCTGGGGCGCCTCCGGGCGCAACAACGGCCAGGTCATCCCGACCTTGACGCGCGTCGAGCCCGACGCGCTTGTCGCGCGCTTCGGCGGCGAGCGCGGCGAACGCATGGTGGCGCTGATCCGCGACAGCGCGCAGGACCTCTTCGACCTCGTGCGCAAGCACGGCATCGCCTGCGAGGCCTCGCAAGCCGGCTGGATCCAGCCCGCGCACTCGCCCGGCCGCACGCGCATCAGCGCCGCGCGCGCCGAGCAGTGGGGGCGGCGCGGCGCTCCGGTCGAGCTGCTCGACAAGAAGCGCGTCGCCGAGATGCTGGGCAGCGAAGCCTACCACGGCGGCTGGATGAACCGCAGCGGCGGCTCGATCAACCCGCTGGCGCTGGCGCGCGGCATGGCCGGCGCGCTGCAGCGCCTGGGCGTGCCGGTCTTCGCGCGCTCGCCGGCGACGGCGATCAAGCGCGCGGGCGACCGCTGGCGCGTCGAGACCGCGCGGGGCAGCGTCACCGCATCACGGGTCGTGCTCGCCACGGCCGCCTATAGCGACGACCTCTGGCCGGGGCTGAAGCGCACGATCGTGCCGGCACTGGCGTGGCAGGCGGCGACGGCGCCGCTCGGCGACAACGTGCGCGCGACCGTCCTGCCCGGGCGCCAGGCAGTCTCGGACACCCATGGCGACCTGCGCTTCTTCCGCTACGACGACCAGGGGCGTCTCGTCTCCGGCGGCGCGCTCCTCATGCCGATCAACCGCGCCGAGCGCATGCGCGCGGAGGTCGCCGGCAGGCTCGGCGCGATCTTCCCGCAGCTTGATGGCGTCCAGGTCGATTTCGTCTGGAACGGCTACCTCGCCATGACGCCGGACTACACGCCGCGGCTGCACCAGCTCGCCGACGGCGTGTTCTCCTGGATCGGCTGCAACGGCCGCGGCGTGGCGCTCGCGATCCCGATCGGCCGCGAGCTTGCGAAGGCTGCTGCCGGTGCCCGCGCCGACGACCTCGCCTGGCCGCTGACGGCGCCGGCGCCGATCCCGTTGCATGGGCTCGTCGCGCGCTTCTCGCGCCCGGCGATGCTCTGGCTCTACCGCCGGCGCGACGCGCGCGAGGTGGCGTGAACGGCTCGCAAAGCGCGCCCGGGCCCGCCTTCAATGGCGTCGCCCTCGGCCTCCTCTGCGCGCTGATCTGGGGCTGCCACGCCGTCGTCTCACGCTTGGGCATGCTGACGGCGATGGATGCGGCCGACATCACGGCGCTGCGAGTCGGCGTCGCGGCAGCGCTGCTCTTCCCCGTGCTCGCGCGCGCCGGGCTGGCGAATGCCGGCGGCATCGGCTGGGGCCGCGCCATGGCGCTCTCGCTCTGCGCCGGCGCGACCTACAACCTGATGACGGTCGGCGGCCTCGCCTTCGCGCCGACGGCGCATGTCGCCGTGCTCACCCCCGGCCTCATCCCGGTCATGGCGCAGCTCGTCGGCTGGGCCCTGCTCGGCGCGCGGCCGCAGGGTGCGCGCGCTCTCGGCGCCGGCGTGGCGCTGGCCGGCGTCGCCTGCGTCGCCGGCGACGGGCTCTTGCTTGCCGGCCCGCAGGCCTGGATCGGCGACCTGATGTTCGTCGGCGCGGCGCTGATGTGGGCGCTCTACGCCACGGCGTCGCAGGCCTGGAAGGTGCCGGCGCTGACCGGCGCGGCGGCCGTCAACGTCGGCTCGCTGGCGCTGCTGCCGGCCTATCTCTGGCATCGCGCGGACGGGCTGCCGGCGGCGACGCTGGGCGACGTGGCGCTGCAGGCGGTCTACCAGGGCGTGCTGCTGGCGATCGTGACGACGGTGCTGTTCACGCGCGTCGTCGCCCTGCTCGGCGGCGCCCGCGCGGCGCTGTTCACGGCGCTGGTGCCGCCCTTGGGCGCGCTGCTCGCCTGGGCGGTGCTCGGCGAGGCGCTCAGCGTCCTGCAGATCGTCGGCGCGGCGCTGGTGAC
>JAEULF010000259.1 GCA_016793965.1 Alphaproteobacteria bacterium
CATGCCGCCGCGCGGCACCGCGAACTGGAAGCGGTACATCTTGTCGCCGTCGGCGATGGCGACGACGCGGATGTCGGCGGCCGTGTTGCCGACCTGGCCCTGCGCCAGCCCGGTCGCCGCCGGCAGCCCGTTGACGTTCATCGGCTCCAAGGCGGCCATCCGATTGGCGGCAAGGTAGCGCTGCGGCTCGACCCCTTTCCCTTTCGGGTCCAGGCCGAAGATCATGAGGGCGTTGCGCCCCTGTCCCTGCACCGCGCTCGGCGTGTTCACCAGCTTGAAGCCCTCCGGCGCGTCGAAGGCGAAGCGCAGGTCGGGATGGACGAAGCGCGTGCCCTTGACGATGCCCTGCGCCGGGTCGTCGCCGTAGGTGATGCCGTCGATGGCGCGCAAGTACTCGTCCTTGTTGACCTTCTGGTTCGGCGCCGAAGCGGCGCGCGCCGCCCCCGACAGCGCGTTGACGCGGTCGGAGGTGCGCGGATGCGTCGACATCATGTGGGTCTGCTCGACGATCGCCGGGTCCTTGCCGGCCATGATCGCCTGCAGACGCGTGTCGTTGCCGAGCTTCTCCAGGAACTTGGCGACGCCGAACGGCTCCCAGCCGTTGCGCGCGAGATAGCGCACGCCGAGCCGGTCGGCCTCCATCTCGTGCTCGCGGCTATAGCTGGCGAGCAGGCTGCCGGACAGCGTCTGGCCGATGTCGCCGGCCATCTGCGCGGCCTGCCCGCTGCCGGTCAGGATACCGACGCCGATCGCGCCGAGCGTCGTCAGGATGCCTGCCGCCTGCTGCTTGCCGAAGCGCTGCGGCGTGTGCAGCGCGGTGACGTGGCCGATCTCGTGGCCGATGACGCCGGCCATCTCCGCCTCGGTGTCGGCCAGCGCCAGCGTGCCGCGGGTGATGTAGACGTAGCCGCCGGGCACGGCGAAAGCGTTGACGATGTCGCTGTTGAGGACGGTGAAGGTCCATTTGAGGCTCGGGCGCTCGGACTTCGACGCCATCGTCATGCCGAGGTCGCGCACGTAGCCGCGCACGCGCGCATTGTCGTACTCGCCGCCGAACTCGTTGAGCACCTGCGGGTGATACTCGGCGCCGGCCTGGATCTCGCTCTTCTCGTCCATCGAGCCGACGAAGGAGCGCTCGCCTGTCGCCGGATTGGTCGCGAAGCAGCCTGACAGCGCTGTCGACGCGGCGAGAGCGGCGCCCCCCGCGAGCACTTGGCGGCGGTGGGCAAGGTGGTTGCACAGGCAATTCATGACGTCCTCCGGCGAGCGTGGTCGCCGCAGCATAGCGAGCGCACGGCCCGCGCAAAAGGATCTGCGGCGCCAGCGGCCGACCAGCGGCCGACCAGCGGCCTGGTCCTGGCACCGCGCGGGGCGCTCACCTAATCTGACGATCGGGTGACAGCTCAGCGAAGCGGCCGCGCGATCCGGTCCTGGCGCCTGCCGTCGGCCAGCCTTCGACCAGCTGGCGCCTGTGACTGCCGGCGCTGCAATTGCCGCGTCAGTCCGCATAGCATCCCTGGCGACCAGTCCAGGCCTGCTGTGGACCGTCGGAGGGTATAGCCATGCTGCGCGGGGTCCGCCGTTTCAGCCAAGGACAGTTCGGTTGCCGGTGGCTCGGCGCAGCGCTGCGCGCGTGCCTCGCGGCAGCGTTCGCATCGCTGCTGCTCATCGCTCCGGTGGCGGCGGTCTCGCCGGAGCTGGAGCAGGCTTTCAAGCAGTACCGGGATCTGGAGAAGGGCGGCGCCGTCGCCGCGGCAGCCGAGGCAGCCGCCAGGGCGCTCGCGATCGCGGAGGCTGAGCTCGGCGCCGAGCACAGGTCGGTCGCCGTGATCCTGCACGACCTCGGGCAACTGCACTACGAGCTCGGCAAGCTCGCCGATGCCGATCGGTTCTACCAGCGGGCCTTGGGCATTCGGGAGAGAGTGCTCTCGGCCAATGACCCGGCCGTCTCGGCGACGCTGTCCGGCCTCGGCTCGGTCCGTCTCGGCCTGGGCGATCACCGCGCCGCGCGCCTGATCTTCGAGCGCGCGCTCGCCATCGACGAGGCGGCCCGCGGCCCTGAGCACATGGCGGTCGCTTACGCCCTCAACGACTTGGCGAACGCGCTGATCGCGGAGGGGTTGCTGCGCGAGGCGGAGCCCATGCTCCTGCGCTCTCTCGCGATCCGCGAGAAAGCGCGCGGCGCCGAGCATCCCGTCGTAGCCGGCGCATTGCTCGGCCTTGGGACGCTCTACGAGCAGCTCGGCCGCTACGACGATGCGTTCGCGCGCGCCGAGCGCGCGCTGGCCGTGCGCGAGAAGGCGCTCGGCCCCGACCAGCCCCAGATTGGCGCCATCCTGAACGTGATGGGCGACATCGAGCGCGACCGCTCGCGGCTCGACAAGGCCGCGACACTCTATGCGCGCGACATGGCGATCACCGCCAAGCATCTCGGCGAGAGCCACCCGGACGTCGCGGTCAGCCTCGCGGACCTCGCGACGGTCCGCGAGGCGCAGGGCCGCTACCGCGAGGCCGAGGCTGACTATCGCCGGGTCCTGAGCATCAGGGAGGCCGCTTTCGGCCCCGACCATCCGGATGTCGCCCTGGCACTGCGGAGCCTCGCCAGCGTCCGCCACGCGCTCGGCGACCACGCCGAGGCGCTGGGGCTCTTCGCCAAGGCCGTCGCCCTGGCCGAGCGCAAGCTCGGGCCGGATCACCCGACCGTGGCGCTGCTGCGCAACGACATGGGGTCGCTGCAGCTGTCGATGGGCCTGTTCGAGGAGGCAGAGAATTCCTACCGCGCGGCGCTCCGGGTCCGCGAGGCGGCTTTCGGTCCGGCGCACAGGCTGGCGGCGTTGACGCGCAGCGACCTCGGCAACCTCCTGCGGGCGCAGGCGCGCTACGCCGACGGCGAGCCGCTGCTGAGGCGGGCGATCGAGGATCTCGAGGGCGCGATGGGCCTGGAGCACCCGGACGTCGCGCTGCCGCTCGGCAACCTTGCCCTTCAGTACAAGGTCCAGGGGAGGCTCGACGAGGTCGAGCCGCTGTACCTGCGCTCGATCGAGATCAAGGAAGCATCGCTCGGCCGCGACCACCCCGACGTGGCGCGCGAGACGAACAACCTCGCCAACCTCTACCGCGACCTCGGACGGCAGCAGGACGCGGAGGCGGCCTACCGCCGCGCCTTGGCGACCCGGGAGCGCGAGCTCGGGCCGACCCATCCCTACACGGCCTTCACCTTGACCGACCTGGGCGAGCTCTTGCGCCGCGAGGGCCGGATCGCGGAGGCCGAGCCGCTGCTGCTGCGCGCGGTCGCCTCGCATGAGGGGCGCGCTGCCCGGCCGCATCCAGACGACGCCTTCGCGTACGACTACCTGGCGGACTTGCGGATCGGGCAGCGCCGGCACGACGACGCGATCGCGCTCCTGCGCGCGTCGCTGGCGCTGCGCGAGCGCACGGTCGGTCTCGACCACCCGGATGCCGGGCGAACCTATGCGAGCCTCGGACGCGCGCTGCGCAGCCGCGGCAGCCGTGCCGAGGCGCTCGACGCCTTCCGGCTCGCCTCCGGGATCTTCCGCAAGCGCCTGAGCATCGCGCGCTCGCCCGACGACGTCGGCACCCTCGCCGAGCAGCGCGCTCAGCGCGCGGTGTTCCTCGAGCACCTGTCGCTCCTGGCAGACCTCGGCGCCGCGCCGGGTGCTCCGGCCGCGCTGCGCGACGAGGCGCTGGACGTCGCTCAGCTCGCGAAGGCGTCGAGCACGGCGGCGTCGGTCGCGCAGATGGCCGCGCGCTTCGCAGCGGGAAGCGACGACCTCGCCAGGCAGGTCCGTCGCCTGCAGGACCAGCGCGAGAAGGCGCGGTTGCTGGAGGCGCGATTGGTTGCTGCGGCAGCGCTGGCGCCGGAGTATCGCGACGGCGCGCTCGAGCAGTCCAAGCGGGCCGAGCTCGCCGCCGCCAAGGCGGAGCTCGATGGCCTGGAGAGCAAGGTCGCTGCCGACTTCCCGGCCTTCGCCGAGCTGGTCCGCGGGACGCCCGCATCGGCGGCAGAGCTGCAGGGCCTCGTCGCGCCGGACGAGGCGCTTGTCGCCTACGCCGTCGGGCGCGACCAGACGTTCGTCGTCCTGATCAGGCGCGACCGCTTGCGGATCCTGGCCGCTGACATCGGCGACGCCGCGCTGACAAGAGCGGTGCAGCGCCTGCGCATTGCTGTCGATCCGGCTCAGGTCAGCACGGCGCAGCAGCTGCTGGATTTCTCGGCGACCGAGGCGTTCGACCTCTACAAGCGCATCTTCGATCCCCTGGAGACCGACTTGGACGGGGTGCGCCACGTGCTCGTGGTGCCCGACGGCGCGCTGCAGAGCCTCCCGCTCGGCGTCCTGGTGACCGAGAAGCCGGCGGGCGCGTTCACCGACATGACGGGCTTCCGCCAGGCGCCCTGGCTGGCGCGCAAGTACGCCATGAGCGTCCTGCCCTCGCTGTCGGCGCTGCGGGCGCTGCGGCAGTTTGCCCGGCCGTCCTCGGCGCACCGGGCGTTCTTCGGGATCGGCGACCCGATCCTGTTCGGGCACCCGGCGGACCAGCGCGCCCGCG
>JAEULF010000270.1 GCA_016793965.1 Alphaproteobacteria bacterium
GGCAGCTTCATCAGCGCAGCCGTCAGCTTGTCCAGCCGCTTGCCGTCGAACACCGCGTCCCAGGCGTCGCGCTCGGGTCCGAACAGGAAGGTCGGCGCCTTGCCCTTGCTGCGCCCCGCCTTGGCGCGGAGCCTCTTCGTCGCCGCCGCATCGACCGCGTCGCCCTTGAGCGCCACGCCGTAGTCGCGCCGGGCGCCTGCCGGCGACACGAAGCCGCGGCGCACGTCCTGCAGCACCGCTGCCGGGTCGCGCTTGAAGGGGTCGCCGTAGCCGCCGGCGCCCGCCATCATCACGGAGACGACGTCGCCCTTCTCGACGGGCACCATGTCGATCTTGCCGAGCTCGCGCTCCCGCTTCGTCCCCGGATTGATGACCGTGCGCGAGCGCTGCCCCGGGCCGCCGCCAGCGACTCCCCAGGGCTGGAAGCGGAACCGCTCCATGCCGCGGCCGAGCACGGCGCATCCCTCGCGCAGGATCTCGAACGTGACCATCTGCCCGGCGCCGCCGCGCCACTGCCCTGCCCCGCCGGAATCCGGGTGGATCCCGTAGTAGAGCACCTTGACCGAGGCCTCGCGCTCGATGGTCTCGATCGGGTTGTTCATCATGTTGGTGAAGCTCGAATCCCGCCCGTCGATCCCGTCCGCGCCGAGCCGCGCGCCCATGCCGCCGACCAGGTACTGGATCACCGTGATGCGCCGCGTGCCCGTCTCCTCATTGGGCTCCGTGACGACGACCGGCACCGTGGCGCCGGTCGGCGCCGCCGGCATGACGCCGGGCACGGCCTGGATCAGGGCGCCGTTGACCACGTCATAGGCGCGCACGCCGGTCGCCGCGCGCACGCCGACGGGCGCCGGGAACTCCGGGTGCAGCACCGAGCCCTTGGGCACGGTTACCTGCACGTTGCGGAACACGCCGGCATTGACCGGCACCGAGCGATCGCGCGTGAAGATGAAGGCGAGGATGCGCAGCGTGAGCCACGGGTTGCGCTTGCCCATGGTGCAGACGTTGAACGCCGCCTGGGTCTGCACGTCCGATCCCGTGAAGTCGAGCGTCAGGAACCCGTCCTTCGCCGTCATGGCGAGGCGCACGCGGACGGGAATCGGGCTCAGCATGTCGTCGTCGATGAAGTCGGCGAACTCGTAGGTGCCGTCCTTCACCGTGCGCAGCACCGCGCGCGCCTTGCGCTCGGCATAGGCGAGCAGCTCCTCCTGCGCCGCCTGGAAGGTCTCCAGGCCATGCTGCGCGATCATGTCGGCGACGCGCTGCTCGCCGACGGCGAGGGCAGCCAGCATCGCCTTGACGTCGCCGACGTTCTCGTCGGGCGTGCGCACGTTGGCGCGGAAGAGCGCCAGGAAATCCGGGTTGAGCGTGCCCCGCCGCTGCAGCTTCATCGGCGGGATCAGCAGCCCCTCCTGGAACAGCTCGGTGTTGGTCGGCAGCACCGAGGACGGCACCCGCCCGCCGACGTCGGACGAGTGCAGGAAGCACCAGCCATAGGCGACGATCTTGCCCGCGTGGAAATAGGGCTTCACGACGTGGATGTCGGGCGTGTGCGTCGCCAGGCCTTCCGAGAGATAAGGGTGGTTGGTGATGATGACGTCGCCGGGCTCGAGGTCCGGCACGGCGCGGATGGTCGGGCCGCAGTCGAGATCGACGAAGCCGGAGACGCCGATCTGGCGCGGGAAGCCGAAGAACTTGCCGTCGAGAGTGACGAGCGCCGTGCCGAAATCCGCCGTCTCCTTGACGTAGAGCGTGCGGCCGGTGCGCTGCAGCGTGATCCCCATCTCGTCGGCGACGGCCGTCACCTTGTTGTAGAGGATCTCGAGCAGGACGGGATCGAGGCTCATGCGCCGGCTCCCTTGGTCAGGTGAAGGTTGCCCACGGCATCGACGGCGGCCGACCAGCCGGGCAGCACCCACACCGTGCTGTCCTCCTGCTCGACCACGGCGGGGCCGGCGAAGCGCGTGCCGGCCTTCAGCGCCTGGCGCGCGTAGAGCGGCGCATCGATCCAGGTTCCGATGCCGCCATCGGCATGGAACACCCGGCGCTTGCCGACCGGCACCGCAGCGCCGCCGCCGCCCGCGACGCGCGGCAGGTCGATCGGCGGCACCTTGCCGGTGATGCGCACGCGCAGCGTCATGATCTCGACAGCGCTGTCGGCGTCGCGGAAGCCGTAGCGCCGGTCGTGCTCGGCATGCAGCAGGTCGGCGAGCGCTGCCGCCGTCAGCTTCTCGCGCACGGCCTTGGGGATCGGCACGTTGAGGTCGAAGGCCTGGCCGGCATAGCGCATGTCGGCGGCATAGGCGATCTCGTGGCCGTCGACCACCGCCCCCTCGCGCTTCAGCCAGGCGAGACCGTCGGCCTCCAGGGCCTCGACCGACCGGCGCAGCAGCTTGGCGACGGCGGGATCGGCGGTCAGCCGCGTGCGCACCGTGCGCACGTAGTCGCGCTTCACGTCGGAAAGGATGGCGCCGAGCGCGCAAAAGGTTCCCGGGCCGGGCGGCACGATGATGGTCGGCAGCCGTGCCTCCTCCGCCAGCAGGTTGCAGTGCGTCGGCCCGGCGCCGCCGAACGGAATGAGCGCGAAGCCGGCGGGGTCGAGGCCGCGATAGGCGAGCGCCTTATAGAGCTCGGTCGCCATCTTGGCCGTCGCGACGCGCAGCGCCGCGTCGGCCGCGCGCGCGGCCCGGTCGGTGCCCTTGATGCCGATGCGGTCGGCGACCGCCAGCAGCGCCTTCTCCGCCGCCGCCCGGTCGAGCTTCATGCGGCCGCCGAGGAAGCGGTCGGGATCGAGCTGGCCGGCGACGAGGTAGCAGTCGGTGACGGTGGCGCGCGTGCCGCCGCGACCGTAGCTGACCGGCCCCGGGTCGGCGCCGGCGCTCTCCGGGCCGACCTTGAGGATACCCTCGCCATCGACCCAGACGATCGAGCCGCCGCCCGCGCCGATCGCCGAGACGTTGACGACCGGGAGGATCAGCGGGAAGTCGCCGACCTCGGTCCGCGTCGTGTACTCCGGCTCGCCCGCCTTCGACACCGCCATGTCGCAGCTCGTGCCGCCCATGTCGATGGTGATGATCTCGCGTCGCTGCGCCACCGCGGCGAGCCGCGCCGCCGCGACGACGCCGCCGGCCGGGCCGGACAGGATCGTGTCCACGGGCCGGTCGGCGGCCGTCTCCAGGCTGAGCGTGCCGCCGTTCGAGGCGGTGATGTAGATCGGCGCCGTCACGCCGATGGCGGCGAGCCGGCGCTTGAGCGTGGTCAGGTAGGAGTTGAGCAGCGGGTGGATGTACGCGTTCATGGTCGCGACCAGCGACCGCTCGTACTCGCGGATCTCCGGCCAGATCTCGGCGGAGCGCGTGATCAGCACGCCGGGCAGCTGCTTGGCGAGGGCAGCGGCGACCTCGTCCTCGATCCCCGGCGCCAGGTAGGAGTTGATCAGCGCGACCGCGACCGCCTTGAAGCCGCCGGCCTTGATCCGCTTGGCGACCTGCGCGACCTGCGCCGGCCTCGGCTTGTCCGTCACCCGCCCGCGCGCGTCGGCCCGCGCGTCGATCTCGAAGATCGCGTCGCGCGGCACGAGCGGCTCCTCCTTCGCGCAGTAGAGATCATAGGAGGACGGCATGCGGCTGCGCGCGAGCTCCAAGACGTCGCGGTTGCCGGTCGAGACGACGAGCGCCACGCGCGTGCCGCGGCGCTGGATGATGGCGTTGAGGCCGAGCGTGGTGCCGTGCACGATCAGCTCGATGTCCTCGCGCGCCGCGCCGGCCCGATCGAGCAGGCCCTGGATGCCGCGCTCGACGGCCTGCGACGGATCGGACGGCGTGCTCGGCTCCTTGAAGTAGACGAGCCGCCCGTCGCGCGGATCGGACAGCACGAAATCCGTGAACGTGCCGCCGACATCGATGCCGATGCGGCAGCGATGCCGCCCGCCGATGCTGCCGTCCGCCATGCATGGGGCTCCCGACTGGTCTGAAATATCGATGAGCGATTTTCAGTGGACGTTCCACCAGAAGCGGACGAGCGTCAAGCGGGCGCCCGAACACCAAATCGCAAACGGGAGCGGACCCCGTCGCTCGCCCATCCTTCGACTCGCCCGCGCCGCGGAAGGATGGGCAAGCGACGGAACGCGCGCGACCGCTCCGATGCGATCGCCCTGCGAACACAGGAGATGCTGCGCATGCCCGGCCTCGACGACGTGATGCTGTTCAAGCCGCTGACGCTGCGCGGCGTGACGATCCCCAACCGGGTCGTGATAGCGCCGATGCAGATGTACATGGCGACCAAGGACGGCTTCTACACGGACTGGCACCTCGTGCATCTCGGCCGCTACGCCATCGGCAAGGCCGGGCTCATCTTCACCGAGGTGCTTTGCGTCGAGCCGCGCGGGCGCAGCACCTACAGCGATGCCGGCATCTGGGACGATGCCCATGTCGGCCCCTTGAAGCGAGTCGCCGACTTCCTGCGCAGCTGCGGCTCCGTGCCCGGCGTCCAGATCGGCCATTGCGGCCCGAAGGCGGCGCGCCAGCGCCCGCACGAAGGACTCAAGCCGCTCGGCCCCGCCGAGGCCGCGAAGGGCGAGCCGCCCTGGACGCCGGTCGCCAGCACCGACGAGCCGTCTGACGCCGGCTACCACGTGCCGCACGCGCTCACCACGTCGGAGGTGCAGGATCTCGTGGCGACCTTCGGCCGGTGCGCCGCGCGCGTGGCGCCGCATTTCGACGTGCTCGACATCCACGCGGCGCATGGCTACCTGATCCACACCTTCCTGTCGCCGATCGCCAACAAGCGCACGGACCGCTACGGCGGCGACCGGCAGGGGCGCATGCGCTTCGCGCTCGAGATCGCCGAGGCGGTGCGCGCGGCTTGGCCGCAAGACAAGCCGATCTTCTTCCGCCTGTCCTGCATCGACCGGGCGCCGGGCGGCTGGGAGATGCCGGATACCCTGGCGCTGGCGCAGGAGCTGCGCGCGCGCGGCATCGACGTGATCGACTGTTCCTCCGGCGGCATCCGCGGCGCCAACTCGATCGCCATCTTCAAGAAGATCGGGCCGCCGGCGCCAGGCTACCAGGTGCCCTTCGCCGCCGAAGTGAAGAAGACCCTGGGCATGCCGACCATGGCCGTCGGGTTGATCGCGGAGGCCAAGCACGCCGAGGCGATCCTGCGCGCCGGCGACGCCGACCTCGTCGCCATCGCGCGCGAGGCGCTGGCGAACCCGCACTGGGCGCTGCACGCGTCGAACGAGCTGCAGGCCGACCCGAACTTCACCTTCGACTACTGGCCGCCGAACCACGCCTGGTGGCTGCAGTACCGCGAGGAGATCCGCCGCATGGGCAGGACCGGCGCCAAGAAGGATGCGGCGGCATGAGCGCCGCCCGGACTGTCGCCGTCCTCGGCGCCGGCGCGGTCGGCGCCTGCGCGGCGCTGGCGCTGCAGCGCCGCGGCTTTGCCGTCACCCTGATCGATTCCGGCGAGCCGGGGTCCGGCGCCTCCTACGGCAATGCGGGCATCCTGTCCTGCTCCGGCGTCGTGCCGGTCGCCACGCCGACGATCCTGAAGCGCGTGCCGAAGATGCTGCTCGACCCGCTGTCGCCCCTGGCGGTGCGCTGGAGCTACCTGCCGAAGCTGGCGCCCTGGCTCTGGCAGTTCGTCCGGGCCGGCGCTCCGGACCGCGTCGAGGCGATCGCGCGCGCCCTGGCGCCGCTGAGCCATGCCTGCATCGGCCATTGGCGCGACATGCTGGGAACCGATGTCTTCCGCGCGCAGGTGCGCGAGGTCGGCAATCTCGCGGTCTACAAGACCGACGCAAGCTTCGAGACGGCGCAATGGGCGTGGGATCTGCGCCGGCGCAACGGCGTGCGCTGCGAGCACTTGCAGGGCGACGCCCTGCGCCAGCAGGAGCCGGCGCTGAGCCCGGACGTGAAGCACGGCATGTTCGTGCCGGACGGAGCCAACGTCGTCGACCCGCAGGCGACCGTGCAGTCGGCGGCGGCGCAGCTGCGCGCCGCAGGCGGCACGGTCCGCCTGGGCAAGGTCGAGCGCGTCGAGCGCGCCGCGGACGGCCGGCCGGCGCTGCGCGTCGACGGCGCCAGCGAGTCCTTCGACATGCTGACCATCGCGGCCGGCGCGCATTCCCGCCGCTTCGTGCGCGACTTGGGCGGCGACCTGCCCCTCGACACCGAGCGCGGCTATCACGCCATGCTGCCGACGCCTGCCGTCGCGATCCGCCACGCCGTATCGTCCGGCGACCATGAGTTCGCGATCACGCCGATGGCGAGCGGCGTGCGCCTCGCGGGAACGGTCGAGCTCGGCGGACTGGACGCCGCGCCGAACTGGGAGCGCGCGAAGATCCTGATGCGGCTGGCGCCGACGCTCTTCCCCGGCCTCGACACGCGCGACGCCAAGCTGTGGATGGGCTTCCGCCCGTCGATGCCGGATTCGCTCCCGGTGATCGGCTGGCTGCCCGGCAGCGACCGCGTGCTGCTCGCCTTCGGCCACGGCCATCTCGGCCTGAGCTTCGGCGCCGTCACCGGCGCGATGATCGGCGCGATGGCGGCCGGCGCGCCGCCGCCTGTTGACCCGTCGCCGTACCGCGCGGAGCGCTTCGGGTGAGCGCCCGCGAGACCGTTGCCGTCATCGGCGCCGGCGCCGTCGGCGCCTGCGCCGCTCTGGCGCTGCAGCGCCGCGGCTTCGCCGTCACGCTGATCGACCGCGACGCGCCGGGATCGGGAGCCTCCTATGGGAACGCGGGCTTCCTCTCGGCCTCCTCGATCATCCCCGTGGCGACGCCGGGAATCCTCGGCCGCGTGCCGAAGATGCTGCGCGATCCGCTCTCGCCGCTGACCATCCGCTGGTCCTACCTGCCCTTTCTCCTGCCCTGGCTTGCCCGCTTCGTGCGCGCGAGCCGGCCGGAGGAGGTCGAGCGCATCGCGGCTGCCTTGGTGCCGCTGATCCTCGCCTGCCGCGACGACTGGCGCGCCGCCGTCGGCGAGGACGCGTACCGCGCGCTGGTGCGCAGCACGGGCATCCTGACGATCTTCAAGAGCGACGCGGCCTTCGCCCGCGCGCAATGGGCCTGGGAGCTGCGCCGCCGCCACGGCATTCCGTTCGAGATCCTCGAAGGCGCCGCCTTGCGCCAGCAGGAGCCGGCGCTGACGCCGGACGTGAAGGCCGGCATCTTCGTGCCGCAGGGTGCCCACGCGATCGACCCGCAGGCCCTGGTCCAAGCGGCGGCCGCGCAGTTCGAGGCGGCGGGCGGAATGGTCAGGCGCGGCGCCGTCGCGCGCGTCGCCAAAGCGTCGGACGGGCGCCCAGCCCCGATCATCGACGGCGCGGCCGTGCCCTTCGACCGCCTCGTCATCGCCGCCGGCGCCCATTCACGCCCCCTGGCACGGCAATGCGGCATCGACGTGCCGCTCGACACCGAGCGCGGCTACCACGTCATGCTGCCGAGGCCAGGCGTCATGCCCCGGCTGCCCATGCTCTCGGGCGACCACGATTTCGGCATCACCCCCATGGCGAAGGGGCTGCGCATCGCCGGTACGGTCGAGCTCGGCGGCCTGAATGCCGCGCCGAACTGGGCGCGCGCGCAGCAGCTGCTGCGCATGACCGAGCCCTATCTCGGCAGGATCGACGCGAGCGGTGCCGAGACCTGGTTGGGCTTCCGCCCCTCCATGCCGGACTCGCTGCCCGTGATCGGGCGCGTGCCGGGCAACGAGCGGGTGATCCTCGCCTTCGGCCACGGCCATCTCGGCCTGTCGCTCGGCGCGGTGACGGGGGCCATGGTGGCGGCGCTGGCGGCCGGCGAGACGCCGGCGATCGACCCGACGCCCTACAGGCCCGAGCGCTTCGCCTAGGCTGTGCCGCGGCCGCACCGTGCGCTAGAGCTGAATGATTCTCTACCTCTCGCAAACACCAGCCACGGTTCGCGAGAATGCGCTCTAGCGCTCGACCGCGACCTTGTCGCCGCCGCGGGCGACGGAGGCGACGATCGCCTCAAGCACCGCGACGCCGTGCACGGCATCGGCTATTGGCACCGCATACGCCGCGCCGCCGATCGCCGCGGCAAAGGCCTCCAGCTCCGCACGCTCGGTGCTGGCCTTCGGCCAGGCGAGCTCGCTGCCCGGGGGATCGAGGCCGAGGAGCGCCAAGCGCTCCTCGCCCAGCATCTCGCCGCGCCCCTTGCCGCCGGAGAGCCTGAGGTGCCAGCCCGGCGCCGAGGCGGGCAGCGTGACCAGCGAGCCGGTGGCGCCGCTCGCGAACTCCAGCCACGCGGTCGTCGTGTCGTCGATCGGGATCAGGCCCCGCTTGCGGCTGTCCGCGCGCACGGCGGCGACGGGGCCGCACAGGCCGATCATGGCGTCGAGAAGGTGGACGCCCAGCCCGGTCATGCCGCCGGCCGGAGACTCCGCCTCGCTCGCGCGCCACATGCCGGCCGTGTAGCGATAGCCGCCGTTCGACCCGAAGAACGCCTCGACATGCAGCAGCACGCCGAGCTCGCCGCCGGCGGCACGGCGCTGCAGCTCGCGATAGCTCGCCAGGAAGCGCCGGTTGAAGCCGAGGCAGAGCGGCACGCCCGCCTTGGCGCAGGCCGACGCCGCCGCCTTGGCCTCGCCATGGGTCAACGTGAACGGCTTCTCGCAGAACACCGCCTTGCCGGCCGCAGCCGCCCGCTGCACCTGGGCGGCGTGCTGGCTGTGCGGCGTCGCCAGGACAACTCCTTTGATCGCCGGATCCGCGAGCACGGAGTCGTAGTCCGTCGTCGCCGCGAGGCCGAAGCGCGCCGCGGCCGCGCGCGCGGAATCGAGGCTGCGCACGACGGCGCGCGTGAAGCGCAGCGCGTCGCTGCGCCCGTGCACCGCATCGACGAGCTGCTGGCCC
>JAEULF010000298.1 GCA_016793965.1 Alphaproteobacteria bacterium
TGCCGCTGCCCCTGTCGGTCGCGGAGGGCGTCGACCCGGAGGAAGCGTTCGTGGCGTCGCTGTCGAGCTGCCACATGCTCTTCTTCCTGTTGATCGCCTGCAAGCGCGGCTTCGTCGTCGACGACTACGGCGACGAGGCGATCGGCGTCATGGCGATCCTTCCCTCGGCGTTCTTTGCCATCACCCCGAGCGCCTCGTCGCTGTAGTCGTCGACGACGAAGCCGCGCTTGCACGCGATCAGCAGGAAGAAGAGCATGTGGCAGCTCGACAGCGACGCCACGAAGGCTTCCTCCGGGTCGACGCCCTCCGCGACCGACAGGGGCAGCGGCAGGACGTGCGGCGAGGACGAGGCCGGCACGGACGCTCCTCCGTCGAAGCGCCAGACATGGCCGCGGCTGAACCGTCCGTCGAGGAAGGCGGCCTCGCCGCGCTGCCAGTGGATCGTCGCCCCGTACGTGCTCATCGACCGTCCTCCCGGCGCTCAGCGGGCCGGAAGCGCCTTCATCATGTCGTTCATCGCCGCGTTGGTCATGGCGTCGAGTCCGTAGTCGAACGTCCCCTTGGCGCGGATCTCGGCGAGGATGTCGCGCGTGCGCGTCATCGCGGCGAGCATCAGGCTGCCGCCGATGCTGAGCCGCCTGACGCCCAGCCGGCGCGCCTCCGCGACCGGCAGCCCGGCTCGACCCGCCCGGCCGGAGAGGACGTTGAGCGGCCCGCGGATTGCCTGCGCCAATCGGCCGACCGTCTCGGCGTCGCCGGGCCCCGGCACGAAGGCGCAGGTGGCGCCGGCCGCCAGGTAGGCCTTGGCGCGGCGCACCGACTCGGCGAAGCACTGCGCCGGGTCGCCGAAGCGCGCGAGGTATGGGTCTGCGCGGGCGTTCAGCACGAATGGCACGCCCAGCGCGTCGGCCGCCGCGCGGCCGGCGCGCACGCGCGCCACCGCGAGATCCATGTCCAGCAGCGCGCCCGTGCGCGGGTCGGCGTCCTCGATGTTGCAGCCGACGAGGCCGATGGCGATGGCACCGGCCACGGTCGCCGCGACGTCGTCCGGCGCTGGCCCGTAGCCAGCCTCCAGGTCGCCCGTCACCGGCACCGGCGATTGGGCGACGATGGCGCCGACGATGTCGAGCATGCGCTGCCGGCCCATGCGCTCGCCGTCCGGGCAGCCTTGCGCGAAGGCGATGCCGGCGCTGGTCGTCGCGATCACCGGGAAGCCCGCTGCCGCCATCAGCGCGGCGCTGGCGTGGTCCCAGGCGTTCGGCAGCACGATGACGTCGTCGCCGAGATGCATCTGGCGGAACATCTCGGCCTTGGCCTTCAGGCCGTCAATGACTGTCATGCCGGCTCTCCTGTCGGGATCGCGGGCGCAGGATCGGATGGCTCTCGGCATCAGTCCAATGCATATTTCTAGCGCATCTCATCAATTTTCCTGATCGCCATGAACCTGCACGAGATCCAGACCTTCCTCTCGATCGCCCAGGCCGGAGGCGTGACCCGCGCTGCCGGCCGCCTGCACCGCTCGCAGCCGGCCGTGACCCGGCGCATGAAGCTCCTGGAGGCCCAGCTCGGCGCGCCGCTGATCGAGCGCGTGCGCGGCGGCGTCGTGCTGACGGAGGCCGGACGCGCCTTCCTGCCCCACGCCGAGGCCGTCCTGGCCGCTCTGCGCGACGGGGCCGACGCGGTGCGCGGCATCGCCGAGGACGAGTCCAGCGGCACCGTCTCGCTGGCCTTGGTCGGCACGCTCGCCGGCACGCCGGTCCTGGCGCAGCTGCGGGCGTTCGGGCGCAGCCATCCGGGCGTCCGCCTGGAGCTGCGAACGGCGAACAGCCAGGAGACGAGCGACCTCGTTCGGCGCGGCGAAGCGACGCTCGGCCTGCGGTACTTCGAGGACTCCTCGGCGGCACTGGCGTCGCGCGCCGTCGCGCAAGAGCGCATGGTCATCGCGTGCTCGTCCGAGCATCCGCTTGCCGGGAAGCGCATGCGCGACGCGCGGGCGCTGCGCGGGGATCGCTGGGTCAGCTTTCCGGCCGCGCGGCTCGGCAACGATTCCTTCGCGCTGCTCCTGCGCCGCACCATCGCCGCGGCCGGGCTCGACGGCATGGACGTCGTGCCGATCGACAGCATGACCGCCCAGAAGCGCATGATCGAGGCAGGGTTCGGGATCGGGCTCCTGCCGGAGAGCGGCATCCTGGAGGAGCTGCGCCTGGGGACGCTCGCGACCATCGACGTGCCGCGCCTGCGCGCCGTCGTCCCGGTCGCTGTCGTGCACCGGCGCGAGGGATACCTCGGCGCCGCCGCCAGGGCGCTGTTGGCGTTGATCGGCGGCACGAGGGTGGCGCCGCGCGGCGGGAAGCGTCGGCGCTAGGGCAAGCCTGCGACGGTCAGGCGAGGAGCGCGCGCACGCGCGCGACCTCGGCCAGCGCGCGATCGATCCAGGGCTGGGCAGCGGCAACCGCCGGAGCGAGATCGAAGGCCGGCGCGAGGTCGATGCCTTCCGCGGCTGCGTCTGCCGCAAGTGCGGCGGCGAGCGTCGTGCCGTCAGAGCGGACGCGCGCGGCGGCCCGCTCGACAGTCGCATGCGCCGCCGCGCGACCGAGCGACGTCGCCAAGCGCGCCGCCGCGGCATCGGCGAAGAGCAGCCCGCGCGTCGCGCCCAGATTGGCCGCAAGCCGCGCGCGATCGACGACCAGCCCTTCCGCCAAGCGCCGCGCCTCGGCAAGCGCGCCTGACGCCAGGCCGAAGAGCGGCGGGAGAGCGAGCCACTCCGCCTGCCATGCGCCCGCCGGCCGCTCGTGCCCGGCGGCCATGGATTCGAGCAACGTCGCGACATGCCCCTTCGCCGCGCCGGCGGCCGCCAGGATCACCGTCGCAGCGATCGGGTTGCGCTTGTGCGGCATCGCCGAGGATCCGCCGCGCCCCGCGACGTGCGGCTCGGCGACTTCGCCGACCTCGGTCGAGGCCAGGTCGACCACGTCGACCGACAGCTTGGCGAGAGCGCCCAGGAGCGTCGCCAGCCAAGCGCCCGTCTCGGCCACGCGCGCGCGCCGGACGTGCCAGGCGATGGGGCTGGACGCGAGGCCGAGCTCGTCAGCCAGCGCGTCGGCGACCGCCGGACCCTTGTCGCCGAGGCCGGCGAGCGTGCCGACCGGACCGCCGAGCGACACGGCGCAGGCGCGTCCGCGGATCTCCGGCAGACGCGCCAGCACCTCGGCGATGCCGGCGGCCCAGACGGCGACCTTGAAGCCGAACGTGACTGGCGCCGCCTGCTGCCCGTAGCTGCGCCCGGCGCAGGCTTCGCCGCGATGGCGCGCGGCGAGCGCCGACAGTCCGGCGAGCACCGCTGAGCCATCGGCGGCAAGCAGGGACAGGGCGTCGCGCTGCATCAGCGCCAAGGCGGTGTCCGCAATGTCCTGCGACGTGGCTCCCTTGTGGACGTGCGGCTCCAGCTCGGGCGGCAGCAGGCGCTGCAGCGCCTTGACGAACGGGATCACCGGCACCCCGGCCAGCGCCGTCTCCGCCCCCAGCGCGGCCGCATCGAACCGCGCGGGATCGATCGCCTCGATCGCCGGCGCCAGCGGCTCCGGCGCCAGGCCGACGCGTGCCTGCACGCGCGCCAGCGCCGCCTCGACCCTCAGCATGGCAACGACGCACGCGCCGTCGGAGAAAACCTCCCGCATCGCCGCCGTCGCGAAGAGCGGTCCGGTCAGCGCCGAGCCGAGCGGATCAAGCGCCATGGGCGCCGCACTCCATCCCTCCTCCGCGACGCCGAGCGGTCCCGCTCGTCACGACGCGAAGAACACGGTCTCGCCGCTGCCCTGCAGGCGGATGTCCAGCACGTAGCAAGGCATGGCGCCCGTCGCCTCCGCGCGCTTGGCGATCAGCGTCGCACGGCGCGACGCCGGCACGAGCGCCAGGATCGGGTCCCTGGCGTTGCCGGGCTCGCCGTCGAAGTAGATGCGCGTGTGCAGGCGCTTCAGGACGCCGCGGGCGAGGACGCTGACCGAGACGTGCGGCGCCTGCATGGTCCGGTTCGGGCCGGGGACCGGGCCAGGCTTCACCGTCGCGAAGGCGTAGCGACCGTCGCCATTGCTCGCCGCGCGGCCGAACCCCTTGAACGCGGCATTGCTGCGCGCCGACCCGGCGGCGGGATAGCGGCCCTTGCCGTCAGCCTGCCAGATCTCGATCAGCGCGTCTGAGACCGGCTTGCCGTCGGCGTCGAGGACGCGGCCCTCGATGCGGATGCGCTCGCCCTCGGCGTCCGGCGTCACCAGGTCGTCGGCGATGATCGGCTTCAGGCGATACTTGGCCGGGGTGAGGGCGTAGGCGAAGTAAGGACCGACGGTCTGCGACGGGGTCAGCCCGCGCGCCGCCGGCGCGACGGCCTTGCGCGACATCGCTTTCTTCGCTCCGGCGCGCTTGGGCGCCGGCCGCTTCGCGACCGCAGCGCGCGCTCTTGCCTTCGGCTTCGCCTTCTTCGCCGCTGGCGCCTTGCGGGACTTGCGTTCAGCCATGGGAACCATCCTCGAAGGGCGTCGCGCCGCGGCCGCGGAGCACGATGTCGAACCGGTATCCCAGCGCCCACTCCGGCTTCGTCAGGTCGAGCTCGAACTTGCAGATCAGGCGCTCGCGCGCCTTGACGTCCGGGATCGACTGGAAGATCGGGTCGAAGGCGAAAAGCGGGTCGCCCGGAAAGTACATCTGCGTGACCAGCCGCGTCAGGAAGGAATGGCCGAACAGCGAGAAGTGGATATGGGCGGGGCGCCAGGCATTGTGGTGATTGCGCCAGGGATAGGCGCCGGGCTTCACGCTGATGAAGCTGTAGCGGCCCTCCGCATCGGTCGCGCACCGCCCGGCGCCGGTGAAGTTCGGGTCGAGCGGCGCGTCATGCTGGTCGACTTCGTGCACGTAGCGGCCGGCGGCGTTGGCCTGCCAGACCTCGACCAGCGCGTTCCTGACCGGGCGGCCGTCCTCGTCGGTGACGCGGCCCGAGACGATGATGCGCTCGCCCAGGGGCTCGCCGGCGTGCTGCTTCGTCAGGTCGCTGTCGCCGGACAGCACGCTTTCCTGCCCGTAGACCGGCCCGGTCAGCTCGGAGAGCGTGTGCGGGATGACGACGAGCGGCTGCTTGGGCGAGCGGGTGCGCGTGCTGGCGTAGTCGGGGTGCAGAGAGGGCGGATCAGCCTTCAGGCCGGCCCGCGGATAGGTAGCGGTCATGTCGGTCCTCGTGGCGTGCGATGCCGCTGCGCGCCCTTCCGAGCAGGCGACGGCGGTCGTCCCGCGACAGCTTCGCCGGGTTCCCCTGAGCGCGCAAGCGGACGCGCTGGGCGTGACCGGGTTGCGGCGAATGCGTCGCGTCGGGCGCTCCGAAGGGCGCTAGCATCGCGCGAACGCTTGGAACGGCATGGGCAGTGGAGGCAGCGCGATGGCTCAAGCGAAAGACACCGCACGGCAGTGGGTGAAGGACAACCTCGGGCATCTCTCGGACATCTGCGCCACGGTGTTCGACTACGGCGAGACGGCCTGGCGCGAGTACCGGTCGGCCGCCCTCTACGTCGACCTGCTGCGCAAGGAGGGCTTCCAGGTCGAGGCCGGCAGCGGCGGCATGCCGACGGCGTTCTGCGCGATCTGGGAGAACGGGCGTGGGCCGACCGTCGGCGGCTACGCCGAGTATGACGGCGTGCCCGGCAACTGCCAGGCCGCCGACGTCGTGCAGCGGCCGCGCGACGGGCTCTCGCCCTATGCCGGCGGCCACACCGACCCGCACTCGGCGCTCGGCGTCGCCTCGCTCGGCGGCTTCCTCGCGGCCAAGGCGGCGATGCAGAAGCACGGCATCAAGGGCCGGCTCAAGTTCATGGGCGAGCCGGCGGAGAAAACGCGCGGCTCGAAGCCGATCCACGCCGCGCGCGGCTACTACGACGACCTCGACGCGGCCATCGCCTTCCATCCGTTCTACTCGATGCCCTACTGCAACACGGTGCGCTGGGACACCCATTCAGGCGCCGGCTACGGCGTCATCTACACCTTCACCTGCGACGCGCCGGAGACCTGGCTCGCCACCGCCGACCGCTCGCCCGTGCAGGGTTATCACGCGGGGACGCGCGCCCCCGGCGCCAACGACGCCGTCGTGCACATGTACCTGTTCGGCAAGGCGCTCAAGGAGCACGTGCTGTCGAGCGGCATGAGCTGGTCCTTGAACGAGGCGATCCTCACCATGGGCCAGGCGACGGCGGACAACCTGCCGGCCGGCATCGCGCAGATCATGTACCTGGCGCGCGTGCCGACGGTCGCCATGGCCGAACATGTCGTGCGCGCCCTCGACCACTACGCCGAGAGCGCCGCCAAGGTCGCGCATTGCTCCTGGAAGCGCGACTGGGTGGCGAAGTCGCGCCCGGGCCTCGCCAACCACGCCATGGCCGAGGCCGGCTGGTCGAACCTCCAGGCGGTCGGCGCGCCGAAATGGGGGGCCGAGCCGGTGCGCCTCGCCCGCGCCATCCAGAAGAACCTCGGCTTCGAGCCGATGGACAAGCCCTACCTGCCGATGATCGAGGCGCTCTACGACCCGAAGGAGGCGGAGCGCTGGCTGCGCGCCCGGCTGCCACCGAGCCAGATGCACTACACCAGCGACGACTACACCGAGTTCACCTGGCACGCGCCGACCGTGCGGATCCAGGTCGGTCGCCCGCTCCTGCAGCCGCCCAAGCCCGGCTACGGCTATCCCGACTGGGTGACGAACGCGCTCGGCGG
>JAEULF010000156.1 GCA_016793965.1 Alphaproteobacteria bacterium
GAGGATGCGCAGCTTGTCGGCGCTCGCGCTGCCCGAGTGACCGGCATCGGCCGCGCTCGATTCCTCGCCCCGCGCTCGCCGTGCCGCCGCCCCTGCCGACATGGTCGCCTCCCGCGCTTGCCGCAAGGGCAACTATGGCGCGCCGGCGCACGGATGCCGAGAGGGAAGATCGGCGGCGGGAGGAACCGCGGCTGGGCGCGCGCCCGACGCGCTCGCCGCTATTCGCCGCCGAGCTGCTTGATCTGACCGCCGAGGGTCTGGATGTCCTTGGCCGTGCGGTTCATGTCGGCCCGCACGCGCTGCTGGTCGGCGGTCAGGCCCTGGTCGCGCAGCACCAGCTTGTCATACTCTTTCTGGAGGATCGGGGACGGCGGCTTCAGCTTGTCCATGTCCTCCTTCAGCCGCTTCATCTGCTCCTGCAGGATGTCGCGCTTCGTGCCCAGATCGTCGAGCTGGCGCTTGTAGCTGTCGCGCAGCGCCGCCTTGCGCTCGCGTTCCGCCTCCAAAAGCTTCAGCGCCTCGCTCATCGTATCCACCCCTGGACCGCAAGCGTCGTCTGCCTGGGGCGGCCCGCCCGCCCCGCTATGATCGCCGCTTCGCCACGAGCCCCGGCTTCGCGACCTGCTTGGGGCTCCATTTCTGGATCTTCTTTTTCGGCTCTTCTGCTTTCTTTTTCTTCAATTTCCGCCCGGCCAGCGCGGCGACGAAATCGTCGAACCGGCGCTTCAGCTCGGCCTGCTCCTCGGCCGTCAGCTCATCCTGCGGGATTCCCGAGAGGTCAGCCTCGCGCAGCTCCTCCGGCGTGGCATAGCGCCGCTGCGCGCCAGGCTTGCGCGGCGGTGCGGCGGGGCCGAGCTCGGGACCTGGCGGCAAGCGCCGTCCGGCGTCGCGTTTGGTCATGTCTCCCCTGCCTCCGTCCGCAGCCGCCGCAAGACGCCCATGATAGCATCGGGCAGATCCTCCGCGATCAGCCCTGCGCCCACCGCATGTCCGGCGGCGCCGTGGATCCACGCGGCGGCGGCAGCTGCCTCGAAGGGCGGCATGCCCTGGGCGAGGAGACCGACGACAATGCCGGCAAGGACGTCGCCGCTGCCCGCGGTCGCGAGGTCGGGCGGCGCATTGGCATTGATGGCCGCGCGTCCGTCCGGATGCGCGACCACGGTGTCCGCTCCCTTGAGCAGCACGACAGCGCCGCTCGCCCGCGCGGCGTGGCGCGCGCGCTCCAGCTTGTCGCCGTCTGCCGGGAACAGGCGCGCGAACTCGCCGTCATGGGGCGTGAGCACGGTGGGCCCGCCGCGCCTGATCGCTCGGAACAAGACCTGCGGATCGGGCGCGAACAGGGTCAGCGCGTCGGCGTCGAGCACGCACGCGATTTGCGATTCCAGCGCCGCCAAGACCCTTTCGCCGGTCGCGACGGAAACGCCAGCACCGGGGCCGATGAGCACGGCCGACCGCCGTTTCGTCCGCAGCAGCTCGGCGAACTCCGCCTTTTGCGCCAGCGGCGCCACCAAGGCGCCGGGCATGGTGACCTGAAAGAGCGGCGTCACGTCGGACGGGCAGGCGACGGTCAGCATGCCGACGCCGGCGCGGCGCGCCGCCTGCGCTGCAAGGATGCCGGCCCCCGTCATCGGCATGCCTGCGACGACCAGCGCATGGCCGCGGTCGTACTTGTGGTCGGCCAGGCTCGGGATCGGCAGCATATCGAGCCACAAGGACGGCTGGGACCGGAACGTCGAGGGATCGATCCCGGTCAGCACGGCCTCCGGGATGCCGATGTCGGCGACCGCGAGCTCGCCGCACAGCGCGCGGCCCGGCAGCAGGAGGTGACCAGGTTTCGGGCGAAAGAACGTGACGGTCAGGCGCGCGCGCGGCGCGATGCCCAGCACGCCCCCGGTGTCGCCCTTGACACCGCTGGGCACATCGACGGCGACCACGGGAATGTCGCGCGCGATCAGCGCCTCGACCACGGCGCGCGCCTGGCCATCGACCGGCCGCGCCAGGCCCGCTCCGAAGATCGCATCGACGGCCAAGCGCATGCCGTCGAGCACCGCCGGCTCGAGCGCCAGGATCGGGCCCGGCCAGCGCTGCAAGTTCAGGGCGGCATCGCCCTTCACCAGGTCGATCGACCCGTGCAGGGCGACGCGAACAGGCCAACCAGCCTCCGCCAGCAACCGTGCCACCACGAAGCCGTCGCCGCCGTTGTTTCCCGGTCCGCACAGGACGACCGTCGCGCATGGCTCGAAGCGGCGGCGGATCTCGCCGACGACGGCGGCGCCCGCTGCCTCCATCAGGCTCTCGCCGGAGATGCCGCCGGCCATCGCAGCTCCGTCGGCGCGATACATCTCGCCGACCGTCAGTACGGCGGCCTGGAGGCCGCCCGACGCCGGACGCGGGCGCGGCGCCGGTCCGTCATCACCGGGTTCGGACAGGGCCCCCTGTCGCAACGCCGCCGGCGCCTGGCGCACCAGCGCGGCTTCGCCTGTGCCGCTCGCTTCGGCGACCATCGCAACCGCCTCCAGTCCAAGCCCGCCCTCGGCGACGCGCCCAGGGCGCGCGATGCGCGCCGGCATCCATGGCGCCATGCCGAGCCTCGGGTCCGGCTTAGCGCTCATGGGTCGCTCCCCGTGCCGCGGTCCGCCGGCTCGGCAGCGACGGCACGGCTCTCTCTCCGCCGCAGGCAACCACGCGCGCCGCCTCTCGATTCATGGTTAATGGCGCGGCAGGATACCGCTGCGCTGCGATCCCCGCACCTCAATTCCGCCCAGGGCCGTCGCCGCGACCGCCTTACCCGCGCTCGACCTTGCAGAAGCTGAGAGCGCCGCGGCGGCGCAGCTCCGTGCAAACGGTCTCCGCCTGCTGCGGGCTCTGGAACCCGATGACCAAGAGACGGAAGAACGGCGTGCCGTCGAGCGTCACCTGGCGATAGACCGGCTTGGTTTGGGCCAACAGGTCCCTATGGGCCGTCGCCAGGCCGTTCCATTGGCTCTGAGCCCGATCCAGCGAGCTGAACGACGCGACCCAGCGCTGGACGCTGCCGCGCGGCAGCGGCGCGCCGGGGGCCGACGCTTCCGCCGGCGACCCCGGCGCTGCGGCCGGCGCAAGCGGCTGTTGCGCCGGCGGCGCGGCAGCCGATTGCGTCGCTCCTGGTCCTTGCGGAAGTGCGGGCGGCGCCGGCGGCAGCGGGACGGAGGCCGGGCGCGTTCCCTGTTGCGCCGCGGCGGCTCCGGGCCCCGGTTGCGCTTGCGCGGGCGCTTGTGCGGCCAGGGGCGCCTGGGCGACGGACTGGGCCGGTGCTTGGGTGCCGGGGCGCGCCAGCTGTGCCTGCCCGAGCTGCGGCGGCGGCGCGCCGCCGGTCTGCCCCGGCCGCGAGGTCGCGCCGGGCGGCGCCGGCGCGCGACCCGGCAGCTGCGCGCCCGGCGCTTCGGTCGCCGGCGCTTCGGCCGCCATGGACTTCAGCCGCTCGGCAGCGCGCGCATGGCCCTGCAGCTCGGCAAGCTGGAGGTACTTGCGCGCCGACGCGCCATCCGCCGTTACGCCGAGGCCGAGCCTGTAGAGCTCGCCCAACATGTACTGCGACTCGGGATAGCCGGCATCGGCAGCGCGCGCGAACCAGCGCGCCGCCGTCGCGAAGTCCTGCGCCCCGTCGATCCCGGCATAGCTGACGACGGCAAGGTTGTGCGCGGCCGGCGCGCTTCCGGCATCCGCAGCCATCTGCCAGAGCCGCTTGGCGCGATCGATGTCGCGCGGCACGCCGCGCCCCTCGTTGAACAGTCGCCCGAGGTTGTAGAGGGCCGTCACGACGCCCTTGTCGGCCGCTTGCGCGTACCAGCGCCCGGCCTCGCCAGGATTCTCGGCGACGCCCTGGCCCGCGTCGAACAGGATCCCCAGTCCGAGCTGGGCGCGCGCGTCCCCTTGCTCCGCCGACGTCCGCCATTCCTGGTAGGCCTTGGCGAAGTCGCGCCGCTCATAGGCGGCGAGGCCGCTGGCGTAGTCCGCCAGGGCGACCGCCGGGAGCAGCAACGCGCCAGCGGCGAACACAGCCGCGACCGCCCGTCGCCTCGACGTCTGCGCGCTCAAGCGAGCCTCCTCGGTCCAGCTACGATCCGGCCAGGTGCGTTCGGGCCAAGTGCGTTCGGGCCCGGTGCGATCCGGCAAACGCACGCCGGACTATGCCATCGGGCAGCCTCGTCCTTCAACGTCGCTCGCCCGCGCCGCCGGCTGCACGGTCAGAACGAGCCGGGCTTGAGCGAGAAGATGTCCGGGTTCTCCGGATGCTCGAAATAGGAGAGCTGCAGCGCCAGGCGAACGTCCGGCTTGGGCGGCTGCGTCCCTGCCGCCGCCGGCTTGTCGCTCGGCACCGGCTGCTCGTAGAGGCGCATCCACACCATCCGCCCCTTGGCGTCGCGACCGCGGAAGACGACGATCGAGCCGTCCTCGAGCCGCGCGTTCACCAGCATGCCCTCCGGCGGGAAGTTCTGCCCGACGAAGTAGTTGCGCAGGACGTCCGCCGTCGTCGCGATGGCTTGGGCGCCGACGCTGCGATCGGCCAGGCCGCCCCACAGGATGTTCACCTGCGTCAGCTTTTTCGACGTGAAGCCGAAGATGTAGGCCACCGTCGCCTTGCCGCTCTCCGGCAGCAGCTCTGCGCCCTCGACCACCAGGCTCTGCGTCCGCTCGATCGCGTTGGAGAGCTTCTTGATCCGGTCCTTCGGGACCTTGAGGTCGTTGAGAATCGAGCGCTCGACATCGGCCTCCGCCATCCCGAAGCGCGCGGTGCGGAACCCTTCGACCTGAGCGATCCGGTCGGCAGCAGCTGCTGCCGGGGCTTCCTGCGCGGCTGGGCGCTGCGGCTGCTGCTGTTGCTGCACGGGACGCCGCTGCTGCGGCTGTTGCTGGGCGACGGCCGTCGCCGCGCCCGCCGTCAACGCCACGGCAGCGCAGATCAGCCCGACGGCGCGCAGGGCCGCCCGGCCGCGGCGAATCGAGGTGCTCGGTGTCATCATGGCGGTCCAGCCTTCCCTATCCGATTGGCGGGTTTGCGACGCTCAGCCGGCCTTGACGGTCCGGTCGACCAGCGCTGCCCAGCTCTGCAGCGACACGAGATGCGCGTAGATCAACGGCAGCCACCCGCGGCGGCGCCAGTCGAGGAACTGGCGGTTGGGCAAGTCGTCGAGCTTCTTCTCGTCCACGATCGAGAAGCCGGTCAAGTTGAGGCTCTCGCCCGACGCCAGGGTGATCTGCGCCGCGCGCTCGATCAGCAGCCCTTCGCGCGCCAGGGCCGTCCCGAACTCCGCCGTGACGAGGTGCCGGCGCTGGTAGTCCGCGCAGAGCTTGAGCGCCTCGTCGAGCACCGGCGAAGGCTTGCCGTTCACGTAGAGCGGACGCGCAGCGCTCTCCTCCAGGCGACCGGACGCCTCGTCGACGCACAGCACATAGCGCTCGCCGCCCGGCGACGACATGAACACGAAGGGGAAACGCTTCACGTAAGTGGGCATGTAGCAACCCTCTGCCCAGCGCCCCTTGTCGTCGACGAAGAGGTTCTGCTGCGTGCGCAGCCCGACGAGGGCGACCGGCAACGGCGACGCCCCCGGCGCGAACAGGATCGGGAAGCTGCGCGCCGCCATCCAGAACTCGTCGGCGGTCAGGGGAATCGCGTTGGAGACGCGGGAGAAACCGTAGTCCTGCGACTCGGGCAGCGACATCTTCGCATGCCGATCCGCCGTGAGCGGCTGCGGGTCGGCATAGAAGAGCGGGAGCTGCGCCTTGCTGTCCGTCATTGCTTCGTGACGCTGACTTGGCCGCTCTTCTTGAACGGCACCTGGGACCGGCTGCCGTCGACGATGACGAACGCATGGCCCTCGATTCCGTAGGCGAGCCCGTCGCGGATGCTGCCGCCGCCGGTCAGGATGCCGACCAGGCCGCCCAGGACGCTCAGCGCGTTCACCAGGAAGGGCACCGTGACCTTCGAATCGCTCAGCCGCCCGAGCTCGACCTTTTGGCTCGACACGCCGCGCGACAGCCGTTGGTCGTTGATGGTGAGATCGACCACCATGCCGTCGATGGTGATCGGCCTGTCGTTCGGGTTGACGAGGCGGAGGTCGGCCTCGATGCGCTGCTCGAGCCCGCCGCCGGCTGGCGGCATCCGGACGTCGGCGAGCGTGATGTCGGGCGGCTCGATCGTGCTGCATGCCGCGAGGAGCGCGACGAGGCCGGCGCCGGCGAGCGTCCGGCCGATGCGAGCGGCGCATGCGCCCGCCGTGCTTGCTAGTCTGGTCATGCGGCAGAGATACGCCAGATGCGGCGTACCGGACAACCCTCGACCACGAAACCTCGATGCACGGCGCCCCGATGGCGGGCCTGTCAGCCGCGCAGGAAAGGCCGCAGGGCGGCCAGCGTCGCCTCGGGCGCTTCCTCGGGCAGGAAGTGACCGCAGTCGATGGCGCGGCCTGAGACCTGCGCCGCGACCGCCTTCCAGATGCCGGGCATGTCATAGGTCCGGCCCACCAGGCCGCGCGCGCCCCAGAGGACCAGGAGCGGCATCGCAAGATGACGGCCGGCGGCCCGGTCTGCCCGGTCGTGCTCCAGGTCGATGCCGGCAGCGGCCCTGTAGTCCTCGCACGTCGCATGCACGGTCGCCGGGTCGCGGAACGCCTTGACGTAGGCGGCGACGGCCTCCGGCGCGAAAACGTCGTCGCGCCGGCGGTCGCCGAGCTTCGACCAATGCCCGAGCTTGGACGTCACCCATCGGTCGGGGTCGGCGCCGATCATGCGCTCTGGCAGGTCGGCCGGCTGCACCAGGAAGAACCAATGATAGTAGCCGATGGCGAAGGCCATGTCGGTCGCCTCGTACATGGCCAAGGTCGGCGCGATGTCCAGGACGGCCGCGCGGCTTGCCCGCTCGCCGTGATCGGCGCAGAGGCGGTGCGCCACGCGCGCGCCGCGGTCGTGCCCGACGATCGCGAACTGGTCGAAGCCCAGCGCGTCCATGAGGCCGACCACGTCCCCCGCCATGGCGCGGAAGGAGTAGGGTGCGTGCGCGTCGTCTGTCGGCGGCTTGCCGCTGTCGCCGTATCCGCGCAGGTCGGGGCAGACGACCGTGAAATCCTGCGCGAGCGCCGGCGCCAGCTTGTGCCACATGACATGGGTCTGCGGGTAGCCGTGCAACAGGACAAGAGGCGGGCCGGAGCCGCCGCGCCGGTAGTGAACGCGCACGCCCGCGACGGTCGCGTCGGCACGGTCGAATTCCTCGAGCACCGCCCCCCTCCGCTCTAGTCAGCGACCAGGGCAGCCAGCCCCTCGACACGGTCTGCTTCCGCCGCCGGCTTGTCCCAGCGTATCCGATGGATGCGCGGGAAGCGCATCGCCAGGCCCGATTTGTGGCGCGACGAGGCCTGGACGGAATCGAACGCGACCTCGAAGACCAGGCCTGCCCGGACCACGCGCACCGGGCCGAAGCGGTCCACCGTGTTGGCGCGTACCCAGGCGTCGATCCGGCGCAGCTCGTCGTCGGTGAACCCGGAATAGGCCTTTCCCACGGGGACCAGCTCCGCATCGCGCCAGCAGCCGAATGTATAGTCCGAGTAGAAGGACGAGCGCTTCCCGTGGCCGCGTTGGGCGTACATCAGGACGCAGTCGGCGACGAGCGGCCCGCGCTTCCACTTGTACCACGGCCCGACCGGACGCCCGGGCAGGTACGCGCTGTCCGCGCGCTTCAGCATCAGCCCCTCGATCCCCGCCGCGCGCGCGCTGCGCCGCAGCGCATCGAGCTCCGCGAAGCTCGCGAAGGGCACGAGCGGGGAGAGATCGAAGCGCCGGCGCTCGCCGCCGCGCATCCACGCCTCGAGCCGAGCGCGCCGGGCGTCGAACGGCATTGGGCGCAAGTCCTCCCCGTCGGCCGCCAACAGGTCGTAGAGGCGCACGAAGGCCGGACGGTCGAGCAGGATCTGGGCCGTGACGCGCTTGCGGTTGAGGCGCTGCTGCAGGTCGCTGAACGGAGCGACAGCGGGAAACGGCCCTCGCGGATCGAAGAGCTTCCCGTCAGGCACGCGCGCGATCAGGAGTTCGCCGTCCAGCACGGCATCGAAGTCGATCGCCTCGACGACGTCCGGGAACGCCGCGCCGATGTCGTCGCCGGTGCGCGAGAAAAGCCGGGCGCGTCCGCCGCGGCCGGCGACCTGGACGCGGATGCCGTCCCATTTCCATTCCGCGCGGTAGGCGGCGGGATCGAGGGCGCCGACCGCATCGTCCTCGATCGGGTGGGCGAGCATCGGCGGCTTGAGCGCGATCGCGTCGCCGATCTCCGGGCGCGGCCCCCTGCCCTCGACCCAGGCGAAGAGCGTTGCGTAGGGCGGCGCGAGCCCATGCCAGACCTCTTCGATCGCATCGGGGTCCATGGCGCCGATCTCGGCAAGCGCCGTCTTTGCCAAACGCGCGGAGACGCCGACGCGCATGGCGCCGGTCACCAGCTTCAGGAGCGCCCATCGTCCGGTCGCGTCGAGCCGGTCCAGCCAGCCCGCCAGGGCTTGCTGCACGCGGGCGCGCTGCAGCGAGCCGAGAGTCTCTACGATCTCCGCGAGCCGCGGCGCGCCGCCCTGCTGCGTGCCGGGCTCCGGCCAGATCAGCGACACGGTCTCCGCGAGATCTCCGAC
This sequence comes from Alphaproteobacteria bacterium, assembly GCA_016793965.1. Taxonomy (GTDB): domain Bacteria; phylum Pseudomonadota; class Alphaproteobacteria; order JAEULF01; family JAEULF01; genus JAEULF01. The sequence continues at coordinate 8,649 of JAEULF010000156.1, forward strand.
GAAATCGTATGACCACCCGAACAGGACAGGATCGACGCGCTCGGCGACCAGGGCGCGCACGGTCGCAGGCTTCGCCGCCGCCAAGGACAGCGTGCCGGTCAGGGCCGCCAAGGCGTAGCCGCGGTCGGGGTCCGGCGCCGCGCGGAAATAGTCGGCGAGCAGGCGCAGCTTGACCGAGCGCTGCGGCGCGAAGAGCAGCGCGTCGAGGAGCCGCGCGAACGGCGTCACGCCCCCTCCTCCTCGCGCCCGAGGAGTGCCAGCGCGCGGCCGCGGCGCCCGCCTGCCGCGATCGCGTGCAGGAGCGCCTCCTCGCGCCCGTGCGTCACCCAGACCTCGGGCGCGTCCACCTCCGCGATCGTGCGGGTCAGCTCGTCCCAGTCCGCGTGGTCGGAGATGACCAGAGGCAGCTCGACGCCGCCCTGCTTCGCGCGCTGCTTGACCCGCATCCAGCCCGATGCCACGGCGACCAG
>JAEULF010000316.1 GCA_016793965.1 Alphaproteobacteria bacterium
CCGGCCTTGGCGAAGCGGCGGGCGACGTCGGCGATGTGCTCATGCACGCCGAAGATCTCCTGCACGACGAGGACCGTGCCGAACCCCGTCCCGGCGGCCGGGTGGGCGCGGTAGGCCTTCATCTCCTTGCCGTCCTTGGTCTTGACGTTGACCCAGCCGGCCGTCAGCCCATCGGCCGACGTGGTGATCATGGTCTGCGCCTGCACCGGCTGCACGGCCAGGGCGAAGCCGGCGCCGGCAACCGCCGTCGCGGCGGCGCTGCCGGCAAAGAACGTGCGCCGATCCAGGCTCGGCTGCTCCATGCGCTCGAAAAAGTCCATCGTAGCGTTCTCCTCTCCGATTGCCTCGCCGACGGCGAGAATGCGTCGTCACGGTCCGTCGCCGGACCGCTCGAACTTCCCCTTAGCTGACACCGTTGGCCTTGAACCATTCCAGCATGCGCCGCCACCCGTCCTTGGCCGCGTCCGCGCGGTAGCTCGGACGGTAGTCGGCGAAGAAGGCGTGCGGCATGTCCGGGTAGACGTGGATCTGCGAGCGCGATGCCGGGCCGAGCGCGCGGCGCAGCTGCTCCACGGTCTCGACCGGAATCCCGGCATCGGCGCTGCCGTAGAGGCCGAGGACCGGCGCCTTGATCCGCCCCGCCAGCTCGACCGGATGCGCCGGCTGGTTCGCCGTCTTGTCGCCGACCACCTTGCCGTACCACGCGACGCCGGCCCTCAGCTTCGGCTGGTGCGCCGCGTAGAGCCAGGTGATCCGCCCGCCCCAGCAGAAGCCGGTGACGCCGAGCCGCGCCATGTCGCCCGCCCCGGTCGATGCCGCCCAGTGCGCCGCCGCGTCCAGGTCGGCCATGACCTGCGCGTCGGGCACGGTGGCGACGATCGGCCGGATCGCCTCGATCGATTCGATCTTCGAGACGTCGCCCTGGCGGTAGTACAGCTCCGGCGCTACGGCGCAGTAGCCGAGCTTGGCCAGGCGCCGACAGACGTCCTTGATGTGCTCGTGCAGCCCGAAGATCTCCTGCACGACCAGCACGAGAGGCCTGGACTTCGCCCCCTTCGGCGCCGCCCAATAGGCGGGGATGGGGCCGCCCGGCGCCGGCACCTGCGCCATGGCGGCGTCGAGCCCGGCCGTGTCCGTCGCGATCAACGATTGAGGCTCGACAGGCTGGGCCGCCAGCGCGAAGCCCGGGACCGCTGCCGGGGCCGGCTCTGCCGTGTCCCGCCGTGCCTGCCGGTCGCGCTCGGCCTCGCCCCACAGCCGGTCCATCGCATCCATTCGGTCCGCCCCTGCCAGGCACTACGACGTATGTCGCCCGCCTGCCGCGGGCAACCCACGCGATTCTGCGGGCCAATCGATAGCGGGACGGCCTGCCGACCGATGCGCACAATTCCGTGATCGAGACGCCTGGGTGCCTTCGCCGCGGCTCGCTGGCGGGCCGCATCGGCCGGTGTCACTCCCCCCGGGCCGAACCACGCCAAAGGCATCGGAAACTTTCCGAAACATCCGGACATCCTGCCGCCATACCGCGCAGACGGTTCTCGCCTAGGTTGCGGGGACGCTCGCCGGTCGATTGCGCCCGGTGGCGCAGTTCCGACGACCACGGATCGCGCCGCCCGTCGCCCGCCCTCGAGCGGTCAAGCGCGGAGGCGTCATGAGCTCTCTGTCCGTATCCCCGAAACCTGGAGTGCATGCGTCGATCTGGGACATGACCGTCGCGCTGCTGAAAGCCGTGATGCTCGTGTCGCCGAGACTCGTCAACCACCAGAAGCGCGTCGCGCTCACGGCCGGCCGGCTCGCCAGGTCCCTCGGCGACAACGAGGCGGGCGTGAGCCATGTGGTCCTTGCCGGCCTGCTGCACGACATCGGCTGCCTCTCGGTCGAGGAGCAGCACACGATCCAACGCCTCGACCGCGCGACCAACTGCCACGCGGAGATAGGCGCGCGCGTCCTCGCGATCCTCGACCAGTTCGGCGAGATCGCCGAACTGGTCCGCGCGCATCACGCGCCGGCTCCGGCCGCGCTATGCGCTCCGGTCGGCAGCACGCCGTTCCGTGCGGCCTTGCTGCGCATGGCCGACTATATCGACTTCGCCATCGACCCCGACATCTACGTCCTCGAGCAGGCTGCGGCCGTCCGTGCGCGCGTGGAGCAGCGCTCTGACCTGTTCCCGGCACGGGCGATCAGCGCATTCCTGGAGCTGAGCCGGGCCGATGCGTTCTGGCTCGACGTCCATGCGCCGGGGGAGCTCGACGGCGCGCGCTGCCTCATCGGCCGCGAAGCCCTCCAGGAGATGAAGATCGACGACTTGCGGCAGATGGCCCTTGTTTTCGCGCTGGTCATCGACATGCGCAGCCACTTCACGCTGACCCATTCCTTCGGCGTCGCGGCCAGCGCCGCTGCGCTCGCGACCTATCGCGGGGTCAGCCCGCGCACGGTCGAGCTGATCGAGGTGGCGAGCTACCTGCACGACATCGGTAAGCTGGCGATAGACTCGGCAATCCTGGAGAAGAACGGCGCGCTGACGGCGACGGAGATGAGCCGCATCAAGTCGCACAGCTACCACTCCTTCACGATCCTCAATGCCATCCCAGGCTTCGAGCAGCCGGCGCGGTGGGCCGCCTACCATCACGAAGACATGGTCGGCGGCGGCTACCCCTTCGCCGTCGGCGCCGCCGCTCTCGATCAGCCGGCGCGCATCCTCGCTGTCGCGGACAAGTTCGTCGCGCTCGCCGAGGACCGCCCCTACCGGCCAGGGATGCCTCAGGCGGAGGTGCTGCGCGTGCTCGACGACCTTGCGGCAAAGCAGAAAGTCGACCCGGCAGAGCTCGGCGCCCTGAAGCTGCACTATGCGGAGATCGACACGATCCGGCGCCAAGCGCAAGACCAGGAGAAGACGATCCAGCGGTACCTCCTGAAGTCCGAGATCGTCGACATCGACATCGAGATGACGAAGGCGCTGGCGAGCATCCGCTGGAGACCGGAGAACTGGGCGCGGCGCGTGCACGCGCGAGCGTCGCGCCGACCCTCCCCTGAAGTCGTCGGCGCAGGCGCGGGCTCGCATGCAGAGGGCGCAGAGGTGCTGCCGACCTGACGGCGCCGGCGCGACCCCCATGCTCCCGCAAGAGCCCTCGCTTGCTCCCGCTCCAGTCAACTGCCTGGCCGGGCGGTCATTCCGCTTCCGCCCCGGCCAGCGCGCCCTTCAGCGCCCGATGCGCCGATCGATCGCCGCGTCGAGCGACCAGGCGCCGGCGCCGCGCGCGACGATCGCGAGGAGGATCGCGATCCAGAGGTAGTGCTCGTCCCGGGAGTAGGATGCCGGGTCGCGCCCGCCCAGGACGAACTGGATGACGAGCGCCATGCACAGCAGCGGCGCGGCAGCCCAGCGCGACAGCAGGCCGACCGCAAGCAGCACCGGGCAGACCAGCTCCGCGGCCGTGCCGAGCGCCGCCGCGACGACGGGCGGCAGG
>JAEULF010000323.1 GCA_016793965.1 Alphaproteobacteria bacterium
CGACCCTCGCCATGGCGTCGGCCACCAGCTCGCCGATCGCCGGGTCGTTGTGCGCGGAGATCGCGGCGACCTGCGCCTGCTCCTTGCGCGTCTTGACGGGCCGGGACAGGGCCTGCAGCGCTGCCACCGCGGCCTTGGCGCCGCGGTCCAGGCCGCGCTTGATGTCGACGGCGCTCGCCCCGGCGACCACGTTGCGGATGCCGTCGGCCAGCATGGCGTGGGCGAGGATCGTGGAGGTGCTCGTGCCGTCGCCGACGAGATCGCCGGTGCGCTCGGCCGCCTGGCGCAGCATCTGCGCGCCGAGGTTCTCCTCCGGGTCCTTGAGGCTCAGCTCCTTGGCGATGGTGACGCCGTCGTTGCACACGATCGGCGCGCCCCAGGCCTTCTGGATCAGGACGGATTTCGACTTGGGCCCCAGGGTGACGCGCACCGCGTCGGCGAGCCGCGCGGCGCCGCGCAGGATCTTCTCGCGCGCCTCGGACCGGAACAGGACCTGCTTGTGGGCCATGGCAGCTCTCTCGTCGTGCTCATGTCGCTGAGATTGCCCTGCGCTGACGCCACCCATGCGTCCCGCGCGGCGGAGGACGCAGCGCCTGGGTCACGCCCGCCCTCTCCGTCGCGGGGCGGCGGAGAGGGTCGTGACGGGCATTGCCGCTGCTTATGCCGCCTTGGCGGCGATGACGGGGATCCGCTGGGCCTTGCGCTGCTCGCTCGGCGCCTTCGGCAGCACGAGCTGCAGGCGGCCGTCGACCACCTTGGCAGTCGCCTTGTCGAGCTGGACCCGAGAGGCGAGCCTGACGGCATACTGCGCCGAGGCGACCTGCTCGCTCTCGACCTTGCCGCTGCCCTCAGCCTTCTTGCTCTCGGAGCGCTTGCGCGCCTGCATGGTGACGACGTCGTCGCTCACCTCGACCGCGATGTCGGCGGGGTCGTAGCCCTTGAAGTCCGCGACGATCTCGATCGTGCCATCCTTGTCCTCGATCTTCAGGTCGCCAGCGCCGCTCTTGGTGAAGTCCCAAGGCATGGCCGGCATCTCGAACCCTTTCCAGTCGAACCCCTTCCAGTCCGATCCCTTCAGGTCGAACCCCTTCCAGAAATCCTGCATCTGGCCCAGCATCTGCTGGTGCATCTTCGTCATGCTGTCGACCTGGTCCTTGAAGGACTTGTAGAACTCGTCGGGCGACATCATCGCGCCGAAGGCTTCCTTCATGGTGGGTAGCGTGGTGGGCTTGCTGCTCGTCGTCATGGCATAAATCTCCCTCTCTCGGCGTGGGGATCCGCGTCGAGTGAAGTCTGCCCACGGGAGGGGTCTGCCACCATGACCTGGATCAACAGCGTGGTTTGCTTGCGGCAGGCGGCGGCGCTGTCCCGGCCCTGCTATCCGAATGCCAGCCAGTGCGGCCGTAATGCCAAGTGCAGCCCGATGCCCAGCAGGGCGACGCCGCCGGCAAGGCGAGACCAGCGCGCATGGGTCGTCGCCAGGCATGCCGCCCGCAGCGTCAGCATCGTCGCGGCGGAGATCGCGACGTCGTCCAGCATGAACACGGCCACGTAGAGCAGCAGGTAAGCGTGGAGAGCCGCGGCGGACAGGTCGCTCAGCGCGAGCACCTGGGCGCAGATCGCCGGAATGCCGGCCGAGCAGAGCAGCGCGATCATGTTGTCGACGACGGCCAGCGCCATGATGCCGGCGATCGCGGCAACGAACGACGGCTCGGCCACAAGGGCCTTCGCGCGATCGACGATCCGTCGCCGTTCGCCGGGCGCCGTCACCGGCGGGCCGCCTCTGGGTTCGCGAAGCGCTCCCGCAGCCAGTAAGCTCCGCGCAGCCAGGCGAGCGTCCCCAGCAACAGGAACAGGTTGAGCCTGGCGGCCAGGGGGCGATTGCCGAGAGGCCGCTCGTCGGGCGGTTCGGCGCTGCCGTCAGTCCTCCGCTGTCGTGCCGTGGCGATGATCGGGCCGGCGAGGTCGGCGCAACGCTGGACCGGGCAAGCCCGGACTGCGGCCTCGATCCGCGCGCCGGGGATTGGATCGTCGAGGTCGTCGACATGCGCCCCGCAGCGATGATGATGAGCGGCACGGCCGGAGGGTCGATGCGCTGCGTCGCGCTGAGCGTCACGAGACCGTCCTCGCTCGGGCCGGCGTCGGGCCGCTCGCGGGAGTCGAGCCGCGGGCGCGGCTCGCGCAGCGCTGGCTTTATCGCGCTATCCCCGGAGCGCCGAGCGGTAGCGCGCCGTTGAGGCCGCCGTAGCTCTTGCCGCCGTGTCCGGGCGGCGGGGCGCCGAACCAGCGTCCGTCGCGCGCATCTCCCGCGGGCTGCCAGCGGATGTCGGCGGAGAGGCGGATGCGGTCGCCGCTCATGGCGTTGTCGAGCGAGCCGTGCAGCGTGAACATTCCGAAGGCGAGGACGTCGCCGGCGCGGAAGTCGGCGCTGAGCAGGCGGCAGCCGCGCTGCGCGGCGAGCGAAAGCGCATCGACCGCGAGCGAGCCCGGGCGCGATGGATCCCGGTCGACGTCATGGCCGCGGTAGGCCTCCGCGAGGTCGGCGAAGCGGTGCGAGCCCTCGACGACGACGATCGGGCCTGCTGCGATCGGCACGTCGCCGAGCGGCACCCAGAAGGTGACGATCCGGGCGCTGCCGCGGTTCATGTAGACATGGTCGAAATGCAGCGGGCTTGCTCGACCCGGCAGCATGGCGCGCAGCCACAGGAAATCGAACGGGACGGCGTCCTCGCCGATCATCGCTTGCGCGACCGCGCGCATCGCAGGTCCGTGCGTCAGATGGCGGAGCGCCGTTCCCTCGCAGACCGAGCGCCAGAAAGCGCCGAGGTCGGGATGCAGGGCCGCGCGATTGCTCTTGCCGGTGGCGATGGCTGCCTCGGCAGGCGCGGCGATCTCGCCGACCGCGGCGAGGCGGTCGAGCACCTCTGCGCGCGCTGCGGCCGCCGCGCCGGCGTCGAGGGCGCCGCGCAGCAGCACGTGCCCTTCCTCGGCGAGCGACTGCCGCGCAGCCGCGGGGTCGCCGCGCCAATCGGCGACCTCTCGCAGGCTGCCGAAGCACGCCGCAGGGACGCTCCGGCCGGCGACCCGTGCCCCTCCGCCTGTCACGGCGCCGCGGCGGCGGCGCCCTTGGGCAAGGTCCCTGCGGCCCCGGTGTCTGCAGAGGTCAAGGCTGCTGCGCGCAGTTCCTGCCAGAGCGTCTGGGCATCCGGCGCCGCCAGAGGCATGACCGGTGCGCGGACCGCGCGCCAGCCGGGCAGACCGGTGGCCTCGCCGAGCGCCGCCTTCAGCCGCGCGACGAATGAGCCCCTGTCGACGATCCCGGCCAGGGCAGCAATGCGCTGCGTCAGCGCCGCCTCCTCGGGCTTGCCGGCGGAGTCGTGCACCTTGCGCATCAGCGCGGGCACGAGGTTGGCCATGCCGCAGATCGTGCCAGCGGCGCCGTGCCGGAGCGCCTGCGGCAGTTGGTCCTCGGCGCCGACGAGGACTGCGAGTCCGGGGAAGCGGCGCAGGAGCTCCTGCGTGTGCGTCCACTCGCCGGCGCTGTCCTTGATGGCGACGACGATGGCGGGATAGTCGCGCAGCAGCTTCTCGATCGCGGCAAAGCCGACCGGTACCGCCGTCACCTGCGGGATGTGGTAGAGGACAAGCTGCATGCGCGCGTCGCCGACCATGTCGATCAGGCGCGCGAAGGCAGCCGCCACGCCCGCGTCGGACACGCCCTTGAAGAAGAACGGCGGCAGCGCCAGCAGGTGGCGGATGCCCAGGCCGAGGGCGTGGCGCGCCAGCTCGGCGGCGTCGCCGATCGCGGCGCAGCCGATGCCGACCGCCATCGCGTCGGGCTTGATGCCGGCGCCGAGCAGCGCCTCGACGGCCTGGCGCCGCTCGGCCAGCGTGAAGGACTGGCCCTCGCCCGTCGTGCCGAACGGCACGATGCCGTCGCAGCCCGAGCGCAGCAGGAAGCGCGCGTGGTCGACCAGCAGCTTCTGGTCGATGCTGCCGTCGGCCGCCAGCGGCGTCAGGCTCGCGGCCCAGAGGCCGCGCAAGGTGCTCTTCGGTGCCATCATCTGCTCCGTGATTCGCGCCGCGCGGGGATGCGGGCTTGGGGTGCGCGGGTCGGGGGGGCGGGCTCCGCCAGGGAGATGCCCATGGCGCGGTTGCGCGCCGAGGTGAGGTGGCGGTCGAGCGCCGCCACCGCGCCGCTTGCGTCGCGGCGGCGGATCGCCGCCAGGATCTCGGCGTGCTCGTCGAGGGCCGGCAGCAGGGATTCCGGCGAGAGCAGCACGCGCTCCAGCCGGATCAGCCTGATCTTGATGCTGTTGACGCGGTAGACGCCGGAGACGAGATCGTTGCCGAGCGCGTCGATCAACGTGTCGTGGAAGTCCCAATCGACCGCCTGCGCCCGCTCCAGCAGCGCCTCGCTGAGGCCGCGCTTGGCCTCGGCCGCGATGGCGCCATGCGCCGCGACCAGGCGCTCGACCTCCGCGTCCGCGGCGCGCGCGGCGAACTGCGCGATCGCCTCGCGCTCCAGGATGGCGCGCAGCTGGAAGGCGTTGCGCACCAGCTTGACGTCGACATTGGCGATCTGCATGCCGCGCTGCGGCACGGTGACGATCAGCCCGTCCGCCTCCAGCCGCGGCACCAGCTCGCGGATGGCGCCCAGCGGCATGCCGGTGATCGCCACGAGCTCGCGCTGCGAGACGAACTGGCCCGGTCGCAGGTCGAGCGACAGCAGCCGCTGGCGGAAGCTCTCGTAAGCCTGGTCGCGGAGCTTCATGGGGGAGGGCGTCCGAGCCGTGTGCGCTGACTGACATGTTAGTATGTTGCCGGGGATTGTGCCTTGCAATTTTCTCTGGGAAGGTCCGCGCAGCCGCCGCCTGGCGCCGGCGCGCCGGCAGGGGGATCGATAGAAGCATGGCATCTGCCGCGGAACAGCTGGTGCGCGACGGGACAGTTCCGCCGCGACGCGTCGCGCGCGCCGGCAGGGTCGCGTGAGCGCCGCTTCCGGCCGCCAGCCCGACCCCTGCCCGGTGGCGATGCGCGGCATCGTGCCGAGCCTCAATACGCCCTTCGACGCGGCGGGAGCGCTCGACGAACGCGGCATCGCCGCTTCCGCCGAGGCGAGCATCGCTGCCGGATGCGTGGGGCTGCTGGCGCTGGCGGTCGCGGGCGAGCAGGGGAGCCTGTCGCCGGCGGAGAAGGAGCGCGCGGCCGGCATCGTCGTCGCGACCGCCGGCGGCCGCGTGCCCATCGTGGTCAGCGTCACCGCGCCGGAGGTCGCGACGAGCGTCGCGCTCGCGGCGACGGCGGCGCGCTGCGGCGCCGACGGCGTCCTGGTCCAGGCGCAAAAGGGCCTGGAGGGCGATGCGCTGGCCGACGCGGTGCGCCGCATCGCGGCGGCCGGGCCGCCGCTGCTCATGCTGCAGGACCTCGACTGGGGCGGCGGCGGCCTTCCGCTCGAGGCCATCCTGGCGCTGCGTGCGGCCGAGCCGCGCTTTCGCTGCCTCAAGATCGAGACCGTGCCGGCGGGACCGAAATACAGCCGCGTGCTGGCGGCGACCGGCGGCAGCCTGCACGTCTCCGGCGGCTGGGCGGTCAGCCAGATGCCGGACGCGCTGGCGCGCGGCGTGCACGCCTTCATGCCGACGGCGCTCGACCACGTCTACGTGCGCATCCATCGCCTGCACGCCGCCGGGCGGCGCGACGAGGCGCGCGCGCTGTTCGAGCGGGCTCTGCCGGTGCTCGCCTTCGCCAACCAGCACATCGACGTGAGCATCCGCTTCTGGAAGCTGTATCGTCATCGCCAGGGCCTGTTCGCGACGGCCGCCTGCCGGTCGCCGGTGGCGCCGCTCGACGCCGTGCAGCAGGCGGAGGCGGAGCGCCTGGCCGAGCGCGCGCTGGCGCTCGACGCCGAGGCGGCGCAGGCCGAGCGCAGGGAGGGCGCATGCTGAAGGGGATCGATCCGCTGCTCGGGCCGGAGCTGCTCCACGTCCTGGCGTCGATGGGCCACGGCGACGAGATCGCGGTGGTCGACGCCAACTTCCCGGCCGCCGCCGTCGCGCGCCGCCTGGTGCGGCTCGAGAGCGCCGACGCGCCCCGCGCGCTGCAGGCGATCCTGACGCTGCTGCCGCTCGACACCTTCGTCGCCGCGCCGGCCGCCAGCATGCAGCCGGTCGGCGACCCGGCGGCGGTGCCGCCGCCCGTGCGCGACTTCCAGGCGCTCCTCGATGCCGCCGCCGGGCGGCGCGTGACGGTCGCGCCGCTCGACCGCTTCGCCTTCTACGAGCGCGTCAAGGCGGCCTATGCCGTCGTCGCGACGGGCGAGCGGCGCTTCTACGGCAACGTCATCCTGGTCAAGGGCGTGATCGACGCCGACGGTCGCGTGCCGCCGCCGCGCGATCCCGCGGCGGGAGCGCGATGATGGAGGCGGAGGGGAGGCGCATCGGCACGGCGCGCGTGGGCGCGCTCGGCTTCGGCGGCGCGCCGCTCGGCAACCTCTACGCGCCGGTCGCGGAGGACGAGGCGCTGGCGGCCGTGCGCCGCGCCCATGACCGCGGCATCCGCGCCTTCGACACCGCGCCGCACTACGGCAACGGGCTGAGCGAGCACCGCATCGGGCAGGTGCTGCGCGAGCGGCCGCGCGACAGCTTCGCGCTGTCGACCAAGGTCGGGCGCATCCTGACGGCCGACCCGGCGGTCGGCACGACGCAGCACGGCTATGTCGGCACGCTGCCCTTCCGCCAGCACTTCGACTACAGCCACGACGGCGCGCTGCGCTCGATCGAGGACAGCCTGCAGCGGCTCGGCATGGCGCGCGTCGACGTCGCCTACATCCACGACATCGACGCCTTCACGCACGGCGCGGCCGAGCAGCCCCGCCGCTTCCGCGAAGCCATGGAGGGCGCCTATCGCGCGCTGGAGCGGCTGCGGCGGGAGGGCACGATCAAGGCGATCGGCCTCGGCGTCAACGAGGTGCAGGTTTGCCGCGACGCGCTGGCGCATGGCGACTTCGACGGCTTCCTGCTGGCCGGGCGCTACACGCTGCTCGACCAGGCGGCGCTGCCAGAGCTGCTGCCGCTCTGCCTCAAGCGCGGCGCCCATATCGTGCTCGGCGGCCCGTACAACTCCGGCATCCTGGCGACCGGCGCGGTGCCCGGCGCCCGCTACGACTACAAGCCGGCATCGCCGGAGATGCTGGCGCGCGTCCAGGCGATCGAGGCGCTGTGCCGCGAGCACGGCGTGCCGCTCAAGGCAGCGGCGCTGCAGTTCCCGCTCGGCCATCCGGCCGTCGCCTGCGTCATCCCCGGCGCCCGCTCGCCGGCCGAGGTCGAGGAGAATCTCGACCTCCTGGCGCGGCCGATCCCGTCGACCCTCTGGAGCGCGCTGAAGGCCGAGCACCTGCTCCCGGCCGACGTGCCCGTGCCGGCAGCGCCGGTGGCGCTCGCATGACCACGCGCATCGACGCGCATCACCATGTCTGGACGCTGGCGCGCGGCGACTACGGCTGGCTGACGCCCGCCCTGGCGCCGATCCACCGCGACTTCGGCCTCGCCGACCTGCGCCCGCATGTCGCGCGCGCGGGGATCACAGGAACGGTGCTCGTGCAGGCGGCACCGACCGAGGCCGAGACGCGCTTCATGCTGGAGGTCGCGGCGGCGAGCGGCGGGCTGGTCAAGGGCGTCGTCGGCTGGACAGACTTCGCGGCGGCCGACGCGCCGGCGCGCATCGCGGCGCTGGCGCAGGACCGGCTGCTCAAGGGACTGCGGCCGATGCTGCAGGACCTGCCCGACCCGGCCTGGGTGCTCGACCGCCGGCTCGACCCGGCTTTCCGGGCGCTGCTGGCGCACGGGCTGCGCTTCGACGCGCTGGTCAAGCCGCCGAACCTGAAGCCGCTGCGCACGCTCCTCGACCGCTGGCCCGACCTGCCGGTCGTCGTCGACCACGGCGCCAAGCCGGGCATCGCCGCCGGCGAGTGGGAGCCCTGGGCGAGCGACATCCGGGCGATCGCCGCGGACGGGCGGACGTTTTGCAAGGTCTCCGGCCTCGCCACGGAGGCCAAGGCCGACTGGCGCGCCGACGACCTGCGCGGGTACGTCGACCACCTGCTCGCCTGCTTCGGGCCGGCGCGCTTGATGTGGGGCAGCGACTGGCCGGTCGTGAACCTGGCCGGCGGCTACGACCGCTGGTGGGACGCGGCGGCGGCGCTGCTGCCGGAGGCCGGCAAGCCGGCGATCCTCGGCGGCAACGCGGTGCGCTTCTACGGGTTGTGACGGCCCCACCCCGACCCTCCCCATCGCTCCCGCGACGGGGAGGGGGAAGCTCGGCGCCACTTCTCCCTCCCCTTGCGAAGCAATGGGTCGGGCGCGTCACTCCCCCGTCTGCAGGATCTGCCCGCGCTCGCGCGCCTTGCGGCAGCTCGCCAGGAAGTACCAGGCGCCGAGCGCCAGGTAGACGGCGTTGAGCGCCGTGGCGGCGGCGAGCAGCTCCGGCTTGAACACGCCGTCCACGATGACGCCGCGCATGCCCTCGAACACCGGCGTCGAGGGGATCGACCAGGCGACCCATTGCAGCCAGCCGGGCAGGGTCTCGACGGGATAGTAGACGCAGCTGACCGGCGCGATCAGGAAGGTGGCGCCCCACACCACGTTCTCCGCCCCCATGCCCTGGCGCATGACGAAGCCGCTCACCGCGAGCCCGATCGCCCAGCCTGTCATGGTCAGCGCGAGGAAGAAGGCGATGAAGGGCAGGCCCATGTCGAAGATCGAGTAGGCGTAGAGCGGGATGCAGAGCAGCATGGCCGAGCCGGCGCCGACCACGGCGCGCAGGCCCGAGACGATCATCAGCGCGGCGATCCACTCGGCCGGGCGGAGCGGGCTGACGAAGAGGTGCCCGAGGTTGCGCGACCAGATCTCCTCCAGGAAGCAGATGGCGAGCGAGAGCTGGCTGCGCATGCAGGCGTCCCACAGCAGCATCCCGGCCAGCAGCACGCCGAAGGCGTTGGCGATCCAGGAGCTGTTGGTCGCCATGAACTGCGTCAGGAAGCCCCAGACGAGCATCTGCACGACCGGCCAGTAGACCAGGTCGACGATGCGCGGCCAGGATCCCCGCACCAGGTACCAGTGCCGGCGCAGCATGGCGTCGACGCGGCCCCAGTCGAAGGCCGGGACCGATGCGGCGCGGGCGCTCATGCGGCGCGCGCGCCCCGGCGCGCGATGTCGAGGAAGACCTGCTCCAGCGTGGCGCGCCCGTACTTCTCGATCAGCGCCTGCGGGCTGCCTTGATCGACGATGCGGCCCTCGCGCATCATCAGCACGCGGCCGCACAGGCGCTCGACCTCGCCCATGTTGTGCGAGGCCAGCAGGATCGCGGCGCCGCTGCGGCGCTGATAGTCGACGAGGCGCGATCGCACCCAGTCCGCGGTGTCCGGGTCGAGGCTCGCCGTCGGCTCGTCGAGGAAGAGCACGTCGGGCGCGTTGAGCAGCGCCTTGGCGAGCGCCACGCGCGTCTTCTGCCCGGCCGAGAGCTTGCCGGCGCGCCGGTCGAGGAACTCCGCGACCTGCAGCTCGGCGGCGAGATCGGCGATCCGCCGCGCCGCGTCCGGCACGCCGTAGAGCCCGGCGTAGACGCGCAGGTTCTCGCGCACGGTGAGCCGCTGCGGCAGGTCGACATAGGGCGAGGAGAAGTTCATGCGCGCCAGCGCCGGCCAGCGGTCGCCCCGCATGTCGTGGCCGAGCACGGTGATCCGGCCGGCGGTCGGGATCAGCAGGCCGAGCAGCATGGCGATGGTCGTGGTCTTGCCGGCGCCGTTGCCGCCGAGCAGCCCGACCACCTCATGGGCATGGACGGAGAAGTCGACGCCATCGACGGCGCGCACGGCGCCGAAATGCTTGGCCAACCCCTCGACGACGACGACGGGCGTCGCGACTTCGGCTGCAACGGCGTTGCGGTCGGCGCTGCGGGCGGGCATGGCTTCGGGCATCGAGGGGTTATAGTGCGTGCCGCGCGGAGGTCCAGCCGGTCCAGGGCAAGGCAGGACTGCGCAGGTCGGGTCAGGGAATGCCTCAAGTCGTCACGCGATTCGCGCCGAGCCCGACCGGGCTGCTGCATCTCGGCACGGCGCATGCCGCGCTGTTCGCGTGGACGGCGGCGCGGCGCGCCGGCGGGCGCTTCCTGCTGCGCATCGAGGACATCGACCGGACGCGCTGCCGGCGCGAGCTCGCGGCGGCGATCGAGGAGGACCTGTCCTGGCTCGGCCTGTCCTGGGAGCGCCCGGTTCGCGTCCAGTCCGCGCACATGGCGGACTACCGCGCGGCGCTCGACCGGCTGGACGCCGCGGGCCTGCTCTATCCCTGCTTCTGCACGCGCAAGCAGATCCAGGCCGAGCTTGCCGCGGCCGACGGCGCGCCGCATCTGGGCGCGGAGCTGCCTGACGGCCCGGCCTATCCCGGCACCTGCCGCGGCCTCACGCCGCCCGAGCGGCAGCGGCGGATCGCGGAGGAAGAACCTTACGCGCTGCGTCTCGACATCGCTGCCGCGGTCAGGCGCGCGGGCCCGCTCGCCTGGATCGACCGCGGCGCGGGCCTTCAGGAGGCGCAGCCGGCGCTGCTCGGCGATGTCGTCGTGGCGCGCAAGGACACACCGACCAGCTACCATCTCGCCGTCACCGTCGACGACGCGCTGCAGGGCGTGACGCTGGTGACGCGCGGCCGCGACCTGTTCCACGCGACGCATGTGCACCGGCTGCTGCAGGCGCTGCTCGACCTGCCGGTGCCGGAATGGCACCATCACGCCCTG
>JAEULF010000338.1 GCA_016793965.1 Alphaproteobacteria bacterium
AGAGCGCGAGGCCCTCGGCCGGTGCGCTGCGCACGTGGTCCGGCTCGATGCGCAGCATGATGCCCGCCGAGACGCGCGTCGCCGCGCCCCAGGCGAAGCCGTGCGCGAGCTCGACCTCCAGCTCGCGCCCGCTCGGCGCCAGGTCTGCCGTGAAGCGCGCGGACACGGGGTTGCCTGCGCTGTCGTAGCCGAGGGCCATGTCCACGTCCGCCTTGCCGCTGGCGACGCGCAACGGCTGGCTGAGCGAGAGCGACAGCCAGTCGTCGCGGCGCAGCAGCCCGCGGCCGACCAGGCCGAGCGAGAAGCTGTCCGACCGGATCAACCCACTGGCGCGCAGCAGCGAGCTGCCGCTGCCGACCGCGCGCGTCCAACCGGCCTGGTAGGAGGCGAGGAGAGAGAGGCTGTCGCTCATCCGCAAGTCGGCGAGGGCGCCGACGAAGGCCGTCGCCGCGCTGTCGCCGAGCGAGAACGCGCCCGTGCCATAGCCCCCGAGGACGCGGTTGCGCTCGTCGAGCAGGCCCGACTGCAGCCCGAGGCTCAGCCTGCCCGAGCCGACGGTCAGCTCGCTCACGAAGCCGTCGCTGCGCGCCGTCCCGAAGCCGTCGGCGCGCTCGCCGGAGAACGCCGCGACGCGAAAACTCGCGGCGGCGCCGAGCCGCGCGGCGCTGCCCGCTGCATAGCCGTCCTGGACGAAGGACAGGAACGGCGAGGCGAAGGCGGTTCCGACGCGCATGTCGGCGAGATCTTCGTTGCGCGCGAAATGGCCGACGAAGCGGTTGATGTCCGCGTTCAGCCCGAAGGTCACGCTGGCGCCGTCGCCGAGCCTGCGCTCGACCGTCATCTCGCTGAACTTCGCCTTGACCTTGGTCCCGTCCGGCCGCCCGTCCTGCTCGGCGCGCGCACGGAAGGCCGCGTCGCGATCGTCCAGCACGGAAGCGTCGCGAACGCGGAACGAGAGCGTCATCGACTCGCCGAGCTGGACCTGCGCGCGGTCGGCCATGCGCGCGAACCGGTCGAAAGCGAGATCGACGTTGAAGGTCGACTTCGCGGCGCGGGCGAACTGCCCGAGATCGACGAAGAAGGCGCGGTCGAGATCGTCGTAGACGGCGATCCGCTTGCCGGCGAACGCACGCGTGAGCGCGTCCCCGGCCGCGCTGCCAGCCGTCACTCCCGACGCGGCCATTGCGACCTTGCCGCCGGCCGTCTTGAACGAGGTCGTTCCGACCGGCCCCATCGCTCGCGTCAAGTTGACCAGGCCATTGCCGTAGACGTCGTCGACGCCGGCCGCACCGAGATCGTCGGCCGTGACGAACAGCAGCTGGACCACCTGCTGCGGCGTCAGGTTGGGGAACATCTGCATGAGCAGGGCGATCGCCCCGGTCACATGCGGCGCGGCCTGGGAGGTGCCGCTGTAGGTTTCGTAGCCGTCGGCATCGAAGTCGGCAGCTAGCACCAACGGATCGACCGTGGACTTGATGTTGACGCCTGGCGCAGCGATGCACCAGGTCTTGGCAAGGCCGCAGCGGTTCGAGAAGCTCGCGATGTTCCGGCTCGAATCGACCGCGACGACGGCGACGAAGTTCGACTTGAGCGACGAGAAGTCCGTGCCGGCCGGGCGGTTGACGTAGATCTGCGCGGCTGCGGCGGCCGCGTCGTTCGCTGGCGCGATGAGCGGCAGCATCGCCGGCATGGCGGCGTGCCCGAAGCCCTCGTTGCCCGCCGCGAGGACGACGACGATGCCGCGGGCGACGGCGTTCATGTACGCGTTCCCCTCGGACACCGTGGCCGCGTCGGCGCCGGCGAGGTCGAACGGCGTCGCGATGCCGCCGAGCAGGTAGTCCAGGCCGTAGCTGCCGTTGATCACCTTGATGCCGCTGCCGGCATTGCTGTAGGTCGCGGCGTAGTTGATCGCCGCGTCGACCGGATTGCCGGAACCGATCACGGCGAGGCCGAGAATCCGGGCGCCCGGCGCCACGCCTTGCATGCCCGTGCCGTTCCGGCGCGCGGCGATGGTGCCGGCGACGTGCGTGCCGTGCCCGAAGAAGATATCCGCGTCGAACGTGTTGGGGGCGCCGGCCGCTGTCGTGAAGTACTCGCGACCGCCGGGCAGCATGACACCGGCGAGCTCGGGATGGCTTTCCTGCACGCCGGAGTCGATCACCGCAACGTTCACGCCCGCGCCGGTGATGCCGTAAGAAAGCGCCGTGTTCACGCCGATCGCGCCAAGGCCGTACTGCGACGAGAACTCGGTCGTCGCCGAGCTGATCGGCGCCAGCGTGACGCGCGTGGTCCCTTGCTTGATCGCGTCCGCCGCGCTGGGCGTGGCCGTCGCCGCCGATGTCGTGCCGGACGACGTGCCGCTCGGCGAGCTGCCGCTCGAGCCGCCGCCGCCGCCGCCGCCGATCGCGACGGCGCCGCCGGCAGCTGCAGCGACGCCGAGCCCGATCCCGACCGCCCAGGCGGTGCTGAATCCGCCTGAAGACGCCGCCGTTGCGCCGCCGGTCGCTGCGCTGCCGCCGGACGACGCCGGGGCAGGCGCGCGCGCCTGTGCCGCGCTCGGCGGGGGCGGCGCAGCGCTGGGCGCAGGAATCGAGAACTGAGCGCGCAGGTTTGGCGCCACGGATTGCAGGCGCGATGCGATATCCGAATTCTCGGCGATCGCCTGGCGCAAGGCCTGCTCGAATGCGGCCGACCGCGGATCGGCCTGCGCGACGGCGATAGTCGGGACGAGGCTCGCGGCAATGCCCCAGCGCGCGCACCGCGCCAGCAGCGCTAACGTGCCATTCTTCCGCGTCCGCATGGCCATGAATGCCCATCCCTCGCGCGTCCGCAGCGCGAGGGGTTCGCGTGCGTGGGCTTCAGTCTATTGACGCGATGCGCGAGCGGTCAAGCTGCGATGCAAGGAAAATCAATGATGTGGCAATCAAGGCACGGGAGCTTGTGCGCCGCGCCTCACCCCCTGAGCTTTTCCGCTGCCTTCAGCGCGGCGTAGGTGAGGATGCCGTCCGCCCCGGCGCGCTTGAACCCCAGCAGCGCCTCCATCATCACCTTGTCGGCGTCGAGCATGCCCTTCTCGCCGGCGGCCATCAGCATCGCGTACTCGCCGCTGACTTGATAGACGAAGGTCGGCATGGCGAAGGCGTCCTTCACCCGCCGCACGATGTCGAGATAGGGCATGCCGGGCTTGACCATCACCATGTCCGCGCCCTCGGCGATGTCCATGGCGACCTCGCGCAGCGCCTCGTCGCTGTTGGCCGCGTCCATCTGGTAGGTCGCCTTGGAGCCGCGCCCGAGGTTCTTGCCCGAGCCGATGGCGTCGCGGAACGGGCCGTAGAAGGCCGACGCGTACTTCGCCGCGTAGGACATGATCGTGCGGTCCTGGTAGCCCGCGCGGTCGAGCGCGGCGCGGATGGCGCCGATGCGCCCGTCCATCATGTCCGACGGCGCCAGCACGTCGCAGCCCGCCTCGGCCTGGACCACCGCCTGCTTGACCAGCGCGTCCAGCGTCAGGTCGTTGACGATCTCCTCGCCGCGCAGCAGGCCGTCATGGCCGTGGCTGGTGAACGGGTCGAGCGCCACGTCGCACATCACGCCGATCTCCGGCACCGCCGCCTTGACCGCGCGCACGGCGCGGCAGACCAGGTTGTCCGGGTTCCACGCCTCCTCGCCGCCCTCGGTCTTCCGCTCCGGCGGCGTCACGGGAAAGACGGCGAGCGCCGGGATGCCGAGCCTGGCGGCCTTCGCCGCATCCTGCGCCAGGACATCGACGGACAGCCGGTCCACGCCGGGCAGCGTCGCGATCGGCGTGCGCTGTCCCTTTCCTTCCTGCACGAAGACCGGCCAGATCAGGTCGGACGCGTCGAGCCGGTTCTCGGCGACGAGGCGGCGCAGCCAGGGGTGGGTCCGGTTGCGGCGCAGCCGCGTCGTCGGGAAGCGGCCGGGGAAGGCGGGCGAGAGCGGGCGGGACACGGGCGGACGGGCTCCTCTGTCAAGCGCGGCAAGCCCCACCCCGATCCTCCCTGTCGCCGCGCGACGGAGAGGGGAAGTTCAGCACCTCGTCCCCTCCCCGTGCGAAGCAGGGGGAGGGTCGGGGTGGGGCGCTTCCTTGCCACGATAGGCCGCGCCCTCGCCTGCGAACAAGCGCCCGCCGCCGGCGCCGTCAGCGCTTGCGCGCCGGCTTGAACATCCGCCGGAGCACCCGGCCGACCGGCTTCAGCGAATCCGCCGCCCCGGCGCCGGCGGCGCTGAGCGTGGCGCCGAGGTCGCTGACGGCGGCCGGCACCATCTGCGCGAGCGCCCCCTTGAGGCCCTCGCGCTCCAGGGCGGCGATGGCGGCAGGGATGTCGGCGAAGCGATCGACGACGCGGTCGGCGCCGAGCCGCTCCGGCGGCACGGCGGAGTAGCCCCAGGACACGGCGATGCAGGCGAGGCCGGCGCCGCGCCCGGTCGCCACGTCGTTGGCGCTGTCGCCGACCATGACGGCGGCCTCGGCGCCGACGCCGAGCTTCTCCAGCAGGTGGCGGGCCGGCGCCGGGTCGGGCTTCCTCTGCGCCAGGCTGTCGCCGCCGACCACCTCGGCGAAATGATCGGTCAGCTTCAGGGCGGAGAGGATGCCCATGGTCGCGCGATAGGGCTTGTTGGTGCAGACCGCGAGCTTCAGCCCGCGCGCGCCGAGCGCTGCCAGGGTCTCCGGCACCCCGGCATAGGCCGTCGTGCGCTGCACGGCGTTGGACCCCGTGTAGAGCCGCATGAAGCGCTGGACGAGCTCGGGCAGCGCCTCTGCCGTCGCGGCGGCGCCCGACGCCGCCATGGCGCGCTCGACCAGCTTCGCCGCCCCGTCGCCGATCATCGCCTTGACCTGGTCGATATCGAGCGGCCGGCGCTCCATGGCCAGCAGGAGCCGGTTCACCGCCGCCTGCAGGTCGGGGGCCGAGTCGATCAACGTGCCGTCCAGGTCGAAGAGCACGGCCTGCGCCCGGAACGGGCGGCGGAAGGCGCTGCTCGGCGCGGCGGCGGGCAGGTCGGCAGGCGGCGGCGCTTTGCCGCGACCGCTGCCTGCGGCCTGCGACTTGGGCGGATGTGGCACGGGCGGGGTCCTTCCTGGACGGTCTGGCCGTGGTGCGGTGGGCGAGGGTAGCGGGCGATGGTTGACGAATCCACCTGGTGAGGAGGAGCGCTGCGCGGTCGGCCTCGCGCGGTCTTGAACGCGCTGTCTTGAACGCGCTGGTCTCTGCTGCCCGCGCGCCCGCCCCCGTCAGGGACAGGCCACGGGCCACGTGACCGTCGCTGCGGCAGGACGGATCGCGCCCGTGGCGTCGACGAAGCCGACGGTCAGGCGCTTGCGGTCCGGGTCGAGATTCGCGGCCTCCTCCGGCGCCTGGAGGCCGGGGACGTAGACGGTCAGCGGGTCGATCAGCGTCGTGTCGCGCAGGATGCGCAGCTCGCCGGAGGCGGCGAGGGGGAGCTTGTCCGCCGCGATCGCGCGCACGGTCAGGTGCAGGTGAGGATAGCCGGCCGACCCGTAGTGGCCGCCGACGGTGCCCGTCTTGCCCGACAGCGCGACGACCCGGCCGCGGGCCACCCGCGTGCCCGGCGCAAGCTCGGATGGCGCGCTCAGATGCTGGTACTTGGCCAGGAAGCCGAAGGGCATGCCGGTCTGCTCGGGCAGATGGGCGATCCAGAGGAAGATGCCCTCGAGCTGGCCGCCCTCGCCCGTGGCGTGGACGATGCCGGGCGCGATCGCGAGGAGAGGCGTGCCCTCCTTCAGCGTCAGGTCGATGCCGCCATGCAGCCCCTCTGCGCCGCCGCTCATCCGCGTGCTGCCGTCGTAGCGCGTGGACGCGCCATAGGGCGAGGCGATGGGCGCGCACGCGGCACCCTCGGCGAAGGTCACGGACAGGCCGGGGGCCGGCAGCGACTGCCCGAACTGCGCCCGCCCGCCGCCGCCTCCGCCGCCCCCTCCGCCTTGCTTGCCGCCGCCGCGCTGCGCCTCTGCCGGCAGCGCCGCCGCCCAAATGCACGCTGCCAGGACGCATGCCGCCGTCGCCAAAGCGCCGCGCCGGGCCGTCCTCGTCTCGCTCATGGTCGTCGTCCGAGCTGCAGCCCCCAGCGACCCTAGCACCCGGCGCGCCGGGCGATCCATGGTCAGGCGCGGCGGCGGTCGCCTGGCCTGTCAGGCCGGCTGTCGCTGGCCCAGCCAGCGCCGCCACCATGGCCGCTTGGGCGAAGGTTCGTGCCGCGGCCCGATCTCCGCAGCCGGCGCGTCATCGCCCGGCTCCGCCTCGTAGTCCTGGCCGAGCGTGAGCTGGAAGGGCCCGATCTCGAACGGCCGATGGTCGACCCGCTCGAGGTCCTGCGTCTCGAAGCCCGGCGGCAGCGGCAGGGCGGCGCCGGGCGGCAGCCGGTGCAGCAGCTTGTGGTTCGACCCCGCGCGGACGCAGGCGGCGAGCGGCGCCACCTCGGGCGCGGTGCCCGCCGGCGACGCCAGCACGACGTCGCAGCGCGGGTCGCTGCCGATGGTGCGCCAGCGCGACCAGACCTCGGCGAACGGTCCCAGCACGCGCGTGGTCGGCGCGCCCGCGGCACCGCGGCGGATGGTGACGGTGACCAGGGACTTCATGGTCGGCGCCCTCCCGTGCGGCGTCACCTGCCGCGGCCGCGGCGAGATCCCCGGCGCGGCGGCATGCCAAGGCATCATGCCAGGCGCGGGGGCGCGCTGTCGCCGCGTCGCGGCGCTGCGCCGATCAGGACAGATCGTCGAGCATGGGGCCGAGCACGTGCTGGCTTGGCTCCATGCGCTCATGCAGCACGCGCACGATCTCGATCAGCCCGGGCGCAACGGCGCGATAGAAGAGGACGTGCACGGGCGTGCCGACCGGCGCGGCGCGGCTCCGGTTGCGGGCGTGACGGACGTGCAAGCTTCGGACGCCCGGACCGAGACTGCTTCGGTCCGCCGTCGCTCGGCCCGAAGGATCTTCGGCGATGCGCTCGACCGCCGCCGTCAACAGGCTGCGGTAGCGGGTTTGCGCCTCGGCGCCGAACTGCGCCTTGCTGGAGCGCAGGATGGCCCGGAGATCGGCCTTCGCTTGCGCGGACAGCCGAACCTGGGTCACGGCTCACCCTGCGTCGTCTTCCGCGAGAGCGCCGAGGGCAGCATCGAGATCCTGGATCGCGATCTCGGTGAAGCGGCCGCGGTCGAGATCGTCGATCCCGTCCTGCACAAGCTTGCGCAGGACCTCCAGCTTCAGTTCGTCCTCCTGCCAGCGCCGCTGCAGCGCGCGCACGGCGTCGCGCATGGCCTCGCTCGCGTTCTGATACTTGCCGGACTTGACCATCGCCTCGACGAAGGCGTCCTGCTCGTCCGTGAGATTGACGTTCCGGGTCGGCATGGCGAGGCTCCCTCTGCCCGCCGATCCTACCCGGCATTGGCAAGGATTGCCAATCGTGCGGCGGCAATGGGCGGATGGCGCAGGATTGAATATGATGTCCTCGTAGTTGCGTTGACGGTCCGGGTCGGCATGGCAGAGACTCCTTCTGCCCGCCGGTCCGCCGTGCATCGGCAAGGATTGCCAATCGCGCGGCGGCGAGGGGCTAATGGCGGGGACTTGAATAT
>JAEULF010000351.1 GCA_016793965.1 Alphaproteobacteria bacterium
GCCGCGGTCAAGAGCGGCAGCTACATCGATGCCACGCGCGAGGTGCTGCGCCGGCACAACGGCCTGTGGTTCAACGACGAATCGTTCGTGATCTCGCGGCGGCGGTCGTGAGCGCCGGCCGCGCGCTGCCGCGGACGCGGAAGACCGCGATGCAGAACGATGCCGAGGCGGCTGCGGCGCGCGCGGCCGCGTCCGAGATCGCAGGCTTCATGGCGCTCGCCTCGATCGAGGCCACGCTGCCGTCCGACCAGGAGATCGACCAGCTCGCTGGCGCCCTCAGGCCCGGCACGCGCGTCTTCCTCAGCGCCTTGCCGAAGCGGCCGGCAGCGCGCCTGGTCGAAGCCTCCTGCCGCTTGCGGGCCGCAGGCCTCGACCCCTGCCCGCACCTCGCGGTGCGGAACTTCGAGCGCGAGGAGGACCTGGTCGCGTTCGTGCGCGCCTGCGTCGAGGAGGCCGGGGTGCGCGCCATGCTGGTCATCGCCGGCGACCGCGACCGGCCGGCCGGCCCGTTCTGCAACTCCGTCGAGCTGATCGAGCGCGGCCTGCCGCATGCCATCGGCATCGACGAGGTCACGGTCGCGGGCTACCCGGACGGGCACCCGCGCCTATGCCGCCAGGAGGTCCGGCAGGCGCTGCTGCGCAAGCAGCGCGTCCTCGACGGTGCGGCGGCGCGCCTGGACGTTGCCGCCCAGTTCTGCTTCGCGACCGACGCCATCGATGCCTGGCTGCGCGAGCTGCGCGCCGACGGATTCGGCGGCACGGTGCGGATCGGCATCGCCGGTCCCGCCAACGTGCAGACGTTGCTGCGCTACGCCGCGCGCTGCGGCGTGCGCACGATCGGTCGCACCCTGCTCGGCCAAGGCATGGCCGTGCCGCGCCTGATCGTCGAGCACAGCCCGGAGCGGCAGGTGCGCGATCTCGCCGCGCTGCGCGCGGCCGGAGACGTCGGCGACATCAGGCCGCATTTCTTCTCGTTCGGCGGCTTCCTGCGGACGGCGGCCTGGATCGCTGCCGTCCAGTCCGGCCGCTTTGACGTCGCCCCGGCCGGCACAGGGTTCACGGTCACGCCCCCCGCCTGAGGCGTCGCAGCCGCAGTCCCCCTCGGCCCCTCAGGGCTTCGCCGCTGCGATGATGCCGATCTCGACACGAAATTCCGGATAGGCCAGACGGCTCTCGATGACGGCGCGCGCCGGGCCGCCTCCCGACGGCAGCCAATCGACCCAGACGGCGTTCATCGCCGGGAACTCTCGGATGTCAGCCATCCAGATCACGGCGCTGACGAGCCTGGTCTTGTCGCTGCCCGCTTTGGCAAGGAGCGCGTCGACACGCTTCAGCGCATCGCGCGTCTGGACGTCGATCGGCGCGTTCGGCGCGTCGCGCGCCACCTGGCCGGCCAGGAAGACGAAGCCGTTGCAAGCGACCGCCTGGCTGCTGCGCTCGTTGGTCTCGAATCGCTGGATGAGCATGATCGTGGCGTCCCTCCGGTGAGCGGCGGCGCGCCATTCCCGCCCTGTCCGGCCGCCAGCCGCGGCCGCAGGATCGCATGGCTGCCGCCTGGGCGGGCAAGAGCTTTCCTTGCCCGGCCGCGCGGTCAGCCGCCGAGATAGCCCATCCATCTCCAGTAGGTCGCGCCGAGCAGGAGGACCAGGAGATAGGCCGCGACGGTCAGCGCCAGTCCGGTGCGCACGAAGTCGCGCGCCGAGAAGGTCTCCGTGCCGTAGGCGACCATGTTCTGCGGCGCGTTCACCGGGAGGATGAAGCCGAAGCTCACCACGAACTGCAGCAGCATGGTCATGCCGGCGACGTTGACCGGCGTCTCGACCTTCTGCAGCACAGCGATCATGATCGGGATCATCGCCGAGGCCAGGGCCGTGGCGCTCGCGAAGCCGAGATGCACCACGACCAGGAAGGCCGAGAGCACCGCCAGGATCATGAAGGCGGACATCTGGCCGAGACCGAGATTGGCCACGATCAGGTTCGCCAGCCAAGCCGCGGCGCGGGTCTGCAGCAGGGCGGTGCCCAGGCTGATGCCGGTGCCGAAGAGCACGATGGTGCCCCAGGGGATGCGCGACTGCGCCGCCTTCCATCCCATGACGCCCACGACGGGCATGAACATCAGCGCGATGGCCGCGACCGTGGTCGAGGAGGTATCGAAATCGTGCAGCACCTTCTCCGTGACCCAGAAGCCCAGCAGCGCGGCGGTGATCGCCAGCAGGCGCCACTCGGCGGGGGTCATCGGCCCGAGCTGCGCCAGGGCGACCTTGATCGACGCGGCGCCGCCCGGCACCTCCTCGGTCTCCGGCGGCATCAACCTGAGCATGACGACATAGAGCACGACGGACATCACGATCGCGAATGGCGCGGCCGCAACGAGCCAGTCGAGCCAGGTGATCGAGACCTTGAGCGTACGCTCGATAAAGCCGATCGCCACCATGTTCTGCGCCGCCGCCGTCTTGACGCCGACGTTCCAGATGCTGGCGGCCTGCGCCGTGGAGATCATGATCAGCCCGGCGAAGCGGCTCTTCTTGTCGAGCCCGAAGGCCATGATGATGCCCATCATGATCGGCACGAGGCAGGACACGCGCGCCGTCGTGCTCGGCACCAAGAAGCTGAGCACGATGCCGACCACGATGGCGCCGGCGAGAACCCGGCTGGTGCGCGCGCCCACCTTCGAGAGGATGACCAGCGCGATGCGCCGGTCGAGGCCGGTCACGGTCATCGCGACGGACAGGAAGAGCGCTGCGGCGACCAGGGCGAGCGCGGTGTTGGCGAAGCCGCCGAGCGCGAGGGCGAGCGCCGCGCCGGTGCCGAGCAGCTCGGCCGGCTTGCCGACGCTGGGCGAAAGGCCGAGCAGGAAGGCCATGAGCGCCGTCACGATGACTGCGCTGATGGCGTAGTCGACTGCCTCGGTGATCCACAGGACGACGGCGAAGGCGAGGATCGCCAGCGTGCGCTGGCCGGCGACCGGAAGATCCCTCATCGGCGGCAGCAGGAGCACCGCGACGAGGGAAGCGAGCGCGACCCACAGGCCCCAGCGCTTGGCGAGCGACGCCGGCTCGGCGTCCGTGGCGGCGACGGCGGAATGCATGGCGGGAAGCTCCTCGGTGCGGCCGATTCTGCGAGCCGCACGCTCGGCCGGACCAGGCCCTTCGCACCATGATCTGAGTCAAGGCCTGCGCAGCAGCGCGCTCAGGCGGCGGGAAGCAGCCGCGCCGCGAAGCGGGCGAGCTCCGCCTCGTCCATGGTCTCCTTTTCGAGCAGCGCCGCGGCGCCCTGTTCGAGCACGGCGCGGTTGGCGCGCAGCAGCGTCAGGACGCGCTCGAAGACCTGGTGGACGACCCGCTTGACCGCCTCGTCGATCTCGCGCGCCGTGGCCTCGCTGAAATGGCGCTCCAGGGCCGAGGGCACGCCGCCCGGCCCGAGGAAGGCCTGGCGCTCGGACTCGTAGACGATCAGGCCGAGCGTCTCGTCCATGCCGTAGCGCGCGACCATGCTGCGAGCGATGTCCGTCGCCTTGGCGAGGTCGTCGGCCGCCCCGGTGGAGACCTCGCCGAACGCGATGACCTCGGCGGCCCGGCCGCCGAGGAGGACGGCGATCTTGGTCTCCAGCTCGGCGCGCTGCATCAGGTAGCGGTCCTCGGTCGGGCGCTGGATCGTGTAGCCGAGCGCCCCGATGCCGCGCGGGATGATCGACACCTTGTGGACGACCTCGCTGCCCTTCAAGGCGAGCGCGACGAGGGCGTGGCCGATCTCGTGATGCGCGACGACGTTGCGCTCCATCGGGTTGAGCAGGCGGTTGCGCTTCTCCAGCCCGGCGACGATGCGCTCGATCGCGGCGGTGAAGTCGGCGAGCGAGACGGATTCGGCCTTGCGCCGCGTCGCGATCAGCGCCGCCTCGTTGACCAGGTTCGCGAGGTCGGCGCCGGTGAAGCCGGTGGAGATCCCGGCCACCGCCTCCGGATCGACGTCGGCCGCCAGCTTCACCTTCCTGACGTGCACCTTCAGGATCTGCACGCGGCCGGCCTTGTCCGGGCGGTCGAGCAGGACCTGCCGGTCGAAGCGGCCGGCGCGCAGCAGCGCCGGGTCGAGGATCTCCGGCCGGTTGGTCGCCGCGAGCAGGACGACGCCCGTGCTCGGGTCGAAGCCATCGAGCTCGACCAGGAGCTGGTTCAGCGTCTGCTCGCGCTCGTCGTGCCCGCCCGCGACGGGGAAGGCGCCGCGCGCCTTGCCGAGCGCGTCGAGCTCGTCGATGAAGATGATGGCGGGCGCCATCTTGCGCGCCTGCTCGAACAGGTCGCGCACCCGCGCCGCGCCGACGCCGACGAACAGCTCGATGAACTCCGAGCCGCTGATCGAGAGGAACGGCACGCCCGCCTCGCCGGCGACAGCGCGGGCCAGGAGGGTCTTGCCGGTACCCGGCGGACCGACGAGCAGGATGCCTTTGGGGATGCGGGCGCCGAGGCGGCCGTGCACGTCAGGCGCCTTGAGGAACTCGACGACCTCCTTCAGCTCCTCCTTGGCCTCGTCGACGCCGGCGACGTCCGCGAACGTCGCCTTGGTCTCCGTCTCGACATAGACCTTGGCCTTGCTCTTGCCGACCGGCATGAGGCCGCCGAAGCCCTGCCGGTCCGCCATCTTGCGGACGACGAGCATCCACACGCCGAAGAAGAAGGCGACCGGCAGGATCCAGGACAGGACGTCGCGCAGGATCGTGCTCTCGACGATGCCGTTGTAGCGCACGCCGGCGGCCGAGAGCTTCGCGGCAAGCTCGGGATCGACGCGCGTCGTCACGAACTCGCTGCGCCCGCCATGCGGCTGCTTGAAGCGACCGCGGATCACGCGCTCGCCGATCATGATCTCGTCGATCGTGCGCTCCCGCAGCGCCCGCTCGAAGTCGCTGTAGGGGATCGGCTCGACGCGCTGGCTCTCGTTCCAGAAGTACTGGACAACGAAGACGCCGAGTACCGCGGCGATCAGGTACCAGACGTTGAACTGCGTCGTCTTCTCCAAGGCATCCTCCCGCGCGCGCGCTGCCGCCGGCCCGGCGCGTCCCCATGACCTAGGTCAACGACTCTGATCGCGCCGCCGCGCTTCATGCTCTCCCGTCCAGCCAGCCAGAGAGGAGCGCTCCATGCCAGCCAGCAGGAAGAAGATCGGCTATCTCGTCGCGGACGGCGGCCGCGCCCGCATCCTCGTCCGCGACGGCCTGACGGCCCCACTGGAGCAGCTGGAGCAGCTGGAGTCCCCGACGATCCATGCGCCGGACCGGGCGCTGCGCGACGACCGGCCCGGCCGCGTCCATGAGAGCGCCAACGCGGCCCGCCACGCCCAGGAGCCGCGGGTCGACCGGCACGCGCTGGAAGAGGCCCGCTTCATCCGCAGCGCCGTCGATCGCCTGCGCGCGGTCGACGAGATGATCCGCTTCGATTCGGTGGTAATCGCAGCGGCCCCCCGTGCGCTCCACGAGCTGCGGCTCGCCCTCGACTCCGGGCTCAAGCAGAAGATCGCGGCAGAGATCGACAAGGACCTGACGCGCGAGCCGCTCGCCGCCCTGGACCGCCACCTCGCGCGCGAGACGGCGCGCTGAACGGGCCGGCGGGCCGAGCCTCGATCGAGACGCGGCCCGCCCGCCCAAGTCAGACGGCCATCGGGAACTGCGGCTGGACCACGAGCTCGTCGCTGACCTTGGTGACGCCGGGCACTGTCTCCATCAGGACCCGCAACGCCTTCTTCTGGTCGGCTGTCGTCACGAGGCCCCAGAGGGCGACCTCGCCGTGCTCGACCGAATAGCTGACGAAGGAGCGCGCCACCCAGATCTCCGACTTCAGGCGCTGCTCGATCGTGTTGCGGATCGACTTGTCGTCGCTCGGACCCTGCTTCTTGAGCTTGGAAACGAGCGCGCGCACGAGGTCGCGGCGGCTCACGATGCCGACAACGAAGCCGTCGCGCACCACCGGCATGCGCTTGACCCGCTTCGCTTCCATCAGCTCGGCGATCTTGGCGAGCGGCGTCTCCTCGGTGATCGTCACGACGGACGTGGTCATGATGTGCTGCGCCGTGGTGCCGTGCGACTTCGCGTAGTCGCGCGCCTGCTCGCTTGGGTCGGACAGGATGACGTCCCACCAGCTCATGCGCTTGCTGGTGCCGATCTCGCGCCGGCGCAAGAGGTCGCCCTCGCTCACGATTCCCAGGAGCTTCCCCTTGTCGTCGATCACGGGAACCGCGCTGATGCCAGTATCGACGAGCATCAGGGCCAAGTTCTGCAGGTGGGTGTGCGGGAAGACCGCGCAGACTTCCCGGGTCATGACGTCGCGCGCAAGCATGGGGGCTCTCCTCGGTTTGCTCATCTTTGCGCAGGAAAGCCCTAGTGCCGGGGATTGGCTTTGACCTGAATCAAGATTTCCCCGGTTTCGCCGCTCTATCTTGCTTTGACGAGGCAGAGCGGAGGAGAACCACCCATGACCACGAACGAGGTTTTGCTCGACGAGTACCGCGCCGGCAGAGACAAATGCGAGGCGGCGCTGTTCGCCTTCAAGCATCACCTCCAGCCTCTCAAGGCGACCCCGGGCGAGCTGCAAAGGTACTTCGCGCTGCGGCTCGAGCTCTTCGGCGATGCGGGGCCGATCGGGCTGGTGCATGACTACGCGCGCACGCGGTCGACAGCCGCAGCGGTCGAGAAGGATCCCTATCCGCGCTGAAATGCGATGCGGGCGAGAACAGTCTTGCCGACCGGCCCGGGAAGGCAGCGTGTAAACTGGCGCGGGATCCCGGCGGCATTGCGCCGCCGGGCGGAGATCAAGGTGCGCGAGGCATGCCGTCAGCCCAGACCGACGCCGAGATCGAGCGGCACTGGAAGGCGCGCGGCTTTCCCTACCATGCGAGCTTCCTGATCGCCTGCCGCGACATGGTGGGGATCGCAGGCAAGGCGGTGCTGGAGGTCGGCGGCGCGCTGCCGCCGGAGCTGGTGCTCCGCACCTTCGGCGCCGGCGCCTGGACTGCGATCGAGGACCCGGCCTACTACGACCAGCACGGCCAGGCGATGATCGGCGACAGGCCGGCGCTTGAGCCGTTGTCCGCCGGACCGGCGGCGACCGGCGCCTACCGCTACATGCACTGCGCTGCCGAGTTCCTGCCCGACGCTTTCGACGGCCGGTTCGACCTCGCGTTCTCCATCGCCGCCTTCGAGCACTTCGCGCGGCTGCCCCTTGCCCTCGACCGGCTGCACGCGGCGCTTAGGCCGGGCGGCAAGCTCTTCGCCCTGTTCTCGCCGGTCTGGCCGTGCCGGACCGGCCACCACCTGCCGGAGAGCACAGTGCTCGACGGCAAGGCGGTGCGGCTCGATCCCGCGCTGCTCAAGCCTTGGGACCACCTGCTCTACGCGCCGCCCGAGCTGTTCGCCCTGCTGGCGCCGACGGTCGGGCGCGCGCTCGCGGCGGAGATCGTTCGACTCGTCCACCATGCGCCGCACATCAATCGGCTGTTCGTCGAGGACTACGTCGCCTACCTGACCGGCTCGCCCTTCGCGGTCGATGACATCCGGATGGTCTTTCCCTCGCCGCCGCCGCCGGAGATCCAGCAAGCGCTCGAGGCCCGGCATCCCGGGCATCGTGAGTTCGGCTTCGGCGGCATGGTCGCGATCCTGAGCCGGGCGCCTGGCCCCTCCGCCGCCGCCTGACGCGACGGTCAGCGCGGGCCCAGGCCGGCCAGGCACTCGTCGACGATCGCCAACGCCTGCAGCATCTGCGCCTCGGTGGTGACGAGGGGCGGCGTCAGGGTGAGCACGTTGCCCATCGTCGTCTTGAAGGACAGGCCGCGATCGAGGCAGCGATAGAGCACGGTCTCCGCCTCCTCCTTGGCCGGCGCCTTGGAGTCGCGGTCCGTCACCAGCTCGACGCCGAGGAGGAAGCCGCGGCCGCGCACGTCGCCGATCAGCCTGTGGCGCCGGCGCATCTCTTCCAGCCGCTCCAGCGCCACGGCGCCGACTGTCCGTGCGTTCTCGACCAGCCCCTCGTCCTCGATGATCTCGATGGTGGTCAGCGCCGCCCGGGCCGTGACCGGGTTCTTCTCATGGGTATAGTGGCCGAAAGCGTACTGGCCGGCGACGTCGAGATCGGCGCGGCAGAGCACGGCCGCGATCGGCAGGATGCCGCCGCCGAGCGCCTTCCCCAGCACCAGGATGTCGGGAATCACGCCGTCATGCTCGCAGGCGAACATCCGCCCGGTCTTGCCGAGGCCGGTCGGGATCTCGTCGAAGATCAGCAGGGCGCCATGGGCGTCGCAAGCCGCGCGGACGGCCTGCCAGAAGCCCGGCGGCGGCAGGAAGGGCACCGCGCGGGCCGGCTCGGCGATGACCGCGGCGACGTCGCCCTCGCGCTCCAGCACGTAGCGCACCATGCTGGCGCAGGCGAGCTTGCAGAGCTCCAGGGTCGGCTTGCCGTCCGGCGCGGGGTAGCCGTAGGGGCAGCGGTAGCAGGCGAAGGGCGCCACGTGCTCCGTGCCCGCCAGCAAGGGCCCGATCGGGCCGGAGCGGAACAGGGCCTCGCCGCCGACGCTCGCCGCGCCGAAGCCGGCGCCGTGGAAGGAGTCCCAGAACGAGATGGTCTTGAAGCGCCCGGTCGCCGCCCGCGCGACCTTGAGCGCCACCTCGTTGGCGTCCGAGCCGCCCGTCGTGAACAGCATCTTGGTCAGGCCGCCGCCCGGGCCCTTCGGCGCGATCGAGGCGAGCTTCCGCGCCAGCGCCACCGCCGGCTCGCAGGCGAAGCGGCGCGGCGCGAAGGGCAGCTCGTCCATCTGCTTGGCGATCGCCGCCTTCAGCCGGGGATGGCCGTAGCCGATGTGGTGGACGTTGTTGCCGTGGAAGTCCATGTAGCGCCGGCCGGCCGTGTCCTCGATCCAGATCCCCTCCGCCCGGCGCACGGCGTTGAGGCACGGCGTCGA
>JAEULF010000425.1 GCA_016793965.1 Alphaproteobacteria bacterium
ACCGCGGCGTCGCCGAGCTGTTCAAGGCCGGCTTCACCATGATCGCCGACCAGACCGACCTGATGCTGCTGCACAACGCGGCCAAGGCGCATGTCGCCGGCGTCCGCGCCGCCCTGGCCAGCGGCAAGACGCGCCGCGCGCGCAAGAGCTAGCCGGGCGGAGCGCGCCGATACCGCGTGCTCCAGGCGCGGCGGCGCGCGGCTTCGGTCAGAAGCGGCTCGCGAGGTCGCGCGACACGTGATCGGCTATGGCGGCGAGCCGGGGGCCGAACTCGTCGATCATGCGATCCTTGGCCGCAGCGAATGCCGGGACGCAGCAGTTCATGGCGAGGACGCTGCGCCCGTCGCGCGACACGACCGGCGCGCCGACGGCCCAGACGTCGCGCTGCCAGTCCCCGAGCGCCGTGCAGAACCCGCGCGCCCGGATGTCGTCCTCCGCCGCGGCGATGGCGCGCTCGGCATCGCGCCAGCGGCGCGGCATGCTCGCCTTCAGCCGGTCGGTCAGGTAGCGTCGCTCGGCCTCCGGCAGCCCTGCCAGGAAGGCCCGGCCGATGGCCGTCAGCGCGATCGGCACGCGCATCCCCACGTCCATGCGCAGCGTGACCGTGCCTTGGCTGCGGCAGTGCTGGATGTAGATGATGCTGAGGCGGTCGCGGTTCCCGAGCGCGACCGAGCCGCCGACGTCGTCGGCCAAGCGCTGCATGAGCGGCCGCGCGGTCTCGCAGATCGCCATGTCGCTGAGCGCGGCGTAGCCGAGCGCGAGGACGGCCGAGCCGAGCCGGTACTTCTCCAGCCGCGGCTCGTGGACGAGGTATCCGAGAGCCGTCAGCGTGTGCGTCAGCCGCGACACCGTGGGCTTGGACAAGCCCGTGCGCTGCGCGATCTCCTGGTTGCCGAGGACGCTCTCGCCGGGCTGGAACGCGCGCAGGATCTCTAGGCCGCGAGCCAGTGCCCGCACGAACTGCCGGTCCTTCGCCTGGCCGTCGCCGTCGCCTTGCGGTGCAAGGAGCCTCTCCTCGGCTGATTGCGCGCGCATCGATAGGTGCCTCCAATGCTCGGCCCGACGGCTGGCAAGTATCGCACTGCGAAACTCAGTTCTGCAATCTTGACGCCCCGGGACGCGCGTGTGAACCTTGCTCGCGAACGAAGGCGAGGCGCTGCGGCAGCGAGGCGCAAGGGGGAAGCCATGGAAGCTAAGGATCGCAAGGATCGGCGTGAGTTTCTGAAAGCGACGGCCGGCGCCACGGCGCTCACCGTCACGAGCGGCCTCGGCTTGCCGGCGCGCGCGCAGCAGAAGACCCTGGTGTTCAACGATTCCGGCGGCGCCTCCGCCGAAGCGGGCAAGCTGGCCTACGGCGACCCGTTCAAGGCCGAGACCGGCGTGGAGGTGAAGATCACGGCGCCGGCCGTGGTGTCCAAGCTGAAGGCCATGGTGCAAGCCAAGAGCGTCGAATGGGACGTGGCCGAGCTCGTGAGCCAGGAGCACCGCCTGGCGATCCGCGAGGGCCTCATCCAGAAGCTCGACAAGGGCATCGTGAACACCGCAGGGCTGGTGCCCGGCTCGTTCGACGACTACTCGGTGGTCTTCGCCTATTACTCGACGGCGATGGGCTACAACCGCGAGAAGTTCGCGGACGATGCCAAGCGGCCGAAGAGCTGGGCGGAGTTCTGGGACGTCCAGAAGTTCCCGGGCCGCCGCGCTCTGCGCAATCACCCCGTGGACAACCTGGAGTTCGCGCTCCAGGCCGACGGCGTGCCGAAGGACAAGATCTACCCGATCGACCTCGATCGCGCCTTCAAGAGCCTCGACCGGATCAAGAAGCACGTCGCAGTCTGGTGGAAAGACGGAGCGCAACCGGCCCAGATGCTCCTGGACGGCGAGGTGGACTTCACGTCGGGCTGGCATGGGCGGTTCTACGCGCTGGCGCAGAAGGGCGAGAAGCGCATCGGCTGCGAGTGGACGGGCGGCATGGTCAAGGCGAGCTGGGCGGGCGTGCCCGTGGGCGCCCCCAATCCGGCGGAGGCGATGAAGTTCATCGCGATGATGATCAGGCCGCAGAACAGCGCGAAGTACGCGGAAGGCATCTCCTACATCAGCGGCGAGCCCAAGGCCTTCGACCTGCTGCCGGCACAGACCAAGGAATGGGTCGTCACGAACCCGGCGGTCATGTCGCGGATGGTCGTCGCGAACGAGGACTGGTGGCTGGACAACCTAGCAACGGCTCAGCAGCGCTGGAACGACTGGATCGCCGTCTAGGGGCGGAGCGGGGGGCGCTGCAACGCCCCCCGCCGGCGTGGCCGGCGCGCCGCATGTCCGCAAGCACCAGGTCCTCGCGCGGATTGGCAAGCCCTTGGCTGGCGTTGCCGGCCGTTGCGTTCCTGTTGGTGCTGTTCGTGCTGCCGATCGGATCGTTCCTTGTCGGGAGCGTCCTGGACCCGGACTTCACGCTCCGGAACTTCCAGCGTCTCGAGGCAAGTCGTGCCTTCTGGATCGTGCTGCAGAACACGATCCGGATCAGCGTGACCGTGACGCTCGTCTGCTTCCTGGTCGGCTACCCGATGGCGCTGCGCATCGCCACGCTTCGCCCGGCGATCGCCGCCGCCATTCTGCTCGTCGTCGTGCTCTCCGTCTGGATCAGCCTGCTCGTGCGCAACTACGCTTGGATGGTGCTGCTCGGCCGAGAGGGCATCGTCAGCAGCGCGCTCGTAGCGCTCGGCTACGCGGCTGAGAGGCGGTCGCTGCTGTACAACGAGTTCAGCGTCGTCCTGGCGATGACGCACGTGCTCCTGCCGTTCATGGTGATCCCGGTCGTCGCGGCGCTGCGCGCGATCGACCCTGCGCTGGTGCGCGCGGGCGCCAGCCTGGGCGCGGGCGCGGGCACGGTCGTCCGGCGCGTCGTCTTCCCGCTCTCGCTGCCCGGCGTGGCGACGGGGACGGTGCTGGTCTTCGTGCTCGCGCTCGGCTTCTACGTGACCCCGGCGGTCCTGGGCGGGCGCGGCCAGATGATGCTGGCGATGATGATGGAGTCCGAGGTCAACGAGCAGCTCGCCTGGGGCTACGCCGGCGCGCATGCTGCCGTGCTGCTGGTCGTCACGCTCTTGATCTTCACGGCCTACAACCGTCGCTTCGGGGTCGACCGTCTTTGGGGGGGGCACGGCAAATGAACCTGACCCTGCCGCACTACAAGTCCGTCACGGGCGGCTGGACGGGCGCCGCGCTCAACGTCGTGACCGTCCTTGGCGTGCTCTTCCTCCTGTTGCCGATCGTCGTCGTCCTGGTGATCTCCTTCAGCGCTGATCCCTATCTGCGCTTCCCGCCCTCCGGCTTCTCCCTGCGCTGGTACCGCAACTTCTTCTTCGAGGATCCGACTTGGCTGGCGGCTGCCGGCAGGAGTTTCGTCGTCGCGACGGCAACGGCGGTCCTGTCGCTGGCGCTCGGGACCGCCGCCGCGATGCCTCTTGC
Source organism: Alphaproteobacteria bacterium (assembly GCA_016793965.1). Lineage (GTDB taxonomy): Bacteria > Pseudomonadota > Alphaproteobacteria > JAEULF01 > JAEULF01 > JAEULF01. Next base: position 3,463 of record JAEULF010000425.1, read on the forward strand.
GCGGCACAGGTTTCCCGGCAAGGGCGGGATCGAAGCGCTGCTGCTGGCCCCGCTGATCGTGTCGCCGATGATCACCGCGATCGCGCTGTATGGACTATTCTCGACCGTGAAGCTCGTCGGCACGACGGCGGCGCTGGTGCTGAGCCATGCGATCCTGGCGCTACCCTACGCCGTCATGAACGTCAGCGTGTCGGCGCGAGCGCTCGACGAACGCCTCGAGCTGGCCGCGCGCGGCCTCGGCGCAGGACCGGCAACCGTCTTCCGGCGCGTTACCCTGCCGCTCCTGCTGCCCGGAATTCTCGCCGGGGCCCTGTTCGCGTTCCTCGCATCCTTCGACGAGGTCGTGGTGGCGCTGTTCCTGAGCGGCCTCGAGCCGACGCTGCAGAAGCGGATGTGGGACGATATCAGGCTCGAGATCAGCCCTACGGTCGCCGCCGCCTCGACCTTGCTCGTGGCGATCAGCGTGCTTTGCTTCGTCGGCGGCGCTCTCGCCGCCTCGGCCGCCGACCGGCGCGCGCGCGCGCCGGCTCGCGCCGCCGCGCCCTGACTCGTCAGCCCGATGTCATCCAGGAGATCGCCATGAGCGCCGCGCCAGACTTCAGCAAGTGGGTCGCGACCATCGAGACTCGCCTCGACAGCCATTACCCGGACGGCGTCATCTCCCTCGGCGTGCTGATGGAACTGTTCGGCATCGTCGGCGGCAAGCTGAGCTACATGTTCGACGGCGATGCCGGCTTGGCGCGGGCCTATGAGAGCGTGGAGTTCCTGTCGCCAGCCTACCAGGGCGACTACGTGCGCGCGACGGTCAAGCTGCTGGAGGTCGGGCGCACGTCGCGCAAGCGGCTCTACGAGGCGCATGTCGTCGCCCGCCAGCACGGCGTCGGCGCCGCGCCGAGCCACGGGGAGATGCTCGCGGAGCCGCTCCTTGTCGCGCGCGCCGTCGGCACCGTGATCGTGCCGCGCGAGCACCAGCGATTGACGCCGGCAGAGTTCAAGCGGAGCTGAGGGCAGGCATGGAAAGAACAGGGGCGGCAGCCGGAGCGGCAGCGCCAACGTCGGACCTCCGAAGGCTCTTCGCGCCGACGACCGTCGCGCTGGTCGGAGTGTCGGCCGACGCTGCCAAGTACACCGGGCGCTTGTTGCGCTACTGCCTCGACGCCGGCATGGCGTCCCGGCTGCGACTGGTGAACCCGAAATACCCGACCATCATGGACCTGCCGGCCTATCCGGACCTGTCGGCGCTGGAGTCGCCGCCCGACGTCGTCGTCGCGATGGTCGGCCCGGACCGCATCCCCGAGACCTACGCCAAGTCGGCGGGAGCCGGCTTCTTCATCGCCGTCGGCGACTTGGTTCGCCGCGATCACCCCGATCCGGCGCCAGTCCTGGCGGACCTCCGGCAACGCTGCGCCGCCGGCGGGCCCCGCATCATCGGACCGCAGTCGCTCGGCGTGGCGTCGCCCGCGAACGGTACCGCGCTCAGCATCTCCAGCGCCCTCTTCACCGGGCCGGCGACGGTTGGCGACGTGGCGCTGGTGACGCAGAGCGGCGGCATCATGTCGGCAGTGATCGACCGCGCGCGCGATGCCAGGCTCGGCTTCAGCCATCTCGTATCCTGCGGCGGCGAGGCCGACCTGGAGATCTGCGACTACGTGGAGCATTTCGTCGCCGATGGGGCGACGCGCGCGATCGCGGTCTATGCGGAAGGCTTCCGTGATCCCCGGCGCTTCCTGGCCGCTGCCGAGAGCGCGCGCGCCGCTGGCAAGCCGATCCTGCTGCTGAAGTCCGGCCGCACCGCGGCCGGCGCGGCGGCGGCGCTCTCGCATTCCGGCAGGCTGACCGGGCGGACCGACGTCCAGGCGGCTGTGTTCCGCCGGCACGGCGTCCTTCTCGTCGACGACATCGACGACCTGTGGTTCAGCGCTGCGCTGGTCGGGCGCTACTCGGACAGGCGGCCGACGGGAGGCGTCGGCGGCGTATGCCTATCCGGCGGCTTCACCACCGTCGTCGGCGACGCGCTCGGCGCTGCGGGCGTGCCGGTCGCGCCGCTGTCGCCCGCCACGGTGGAGCGGTTGAAGCGCGACATCCTGCAGCCCATGCCGGCCAACCCCGTGGATGCAGGCGCTCGCCCGACTCCGGGATCGGAGACCGACGACACGCTGTCCTGCCTCGATGCGTTCGACGTCGACGACGCGGTGGGCGCAACGTTCTACGCGGAGACGCTGTTCCTTGGCGTGGAGAAGATCGTCCCGAAGCTGGCGGCGTTCGCGCGCCGGTCGAGGAAGCCGCACTTGACTTGCTGGCAGGCCGGCGCTGCTGTGGCGCCGGTCGTCGACGTGCTGCGCCGGGAGGGCGTCCTGGTCTCGACCGACCTCGGCCAGGCTGTCCGGGCGCTGAAGCTGCTCTATGCCCATGCCGCCGTCGCTCATGGCCCGCGTCCCGCCCTGCGCGCGCCGCGCCCCGCTTCGTGGATCGAGTCGGCCGAGGCCGGCGCGCTCGACGAGCCTTCCGCCGATCGCCTGCTGCAATCCTATGGCGTGCCCTTCGTGGCCGAGCGCTGGGTCCGGTCGCCCGAGGAGGCCATCGCGGCGCAGGCCGCAGTCGGGCCGCGCGTCGTGCTGAAGGGCGTGCTGCCGGGCTGCCTGCACAAGACGGAGCGCGGCCTCGTGCGCGTCGGCCTCGACGACGCGGCAGCGCTGAGGCAGGCAGCGGTCGCGATGGCCGGTGCCAATCCCGGGTTGACGGGCTTCCGCGTGCAGCGGATGGAATCCGGCGTCGAGCTGATCGTCGGGATCGTCTGCGACCCTGACTTCGGTCAGGCGATCCTGCTCGGCTGGGGCGGGATCTTCGCCGAGGCCACCGACCGAAAGGCGCTGGAGGCCTTGCCCATCGACGGCGACCGGGCGCGCGCCATGATCGATGCCGTCGACCCGAAAGGGATCCTTGCCGGCTACCGGACCGGCAGGGCGCTGGATCGGGACGGGTTGGTGCGCCTCTTGCTCGCCGTCGCCGCCATGGCGCAGGCGAACCCCCGGATCCGCGAGGTCGACATCAATCCCGTGATGGTCGGGCCGACCGCGTGCGTCGCGGTCGATGCTGTGATCGTCTTGGCATGACGCTCGCCGCTTCGCCGCGGCCTCGGCGTCAGCTGCGCCGGCGGCGGACGCCCGCCGCGCCGTCGCAGCGCAGGAGCACGAGCGCCAGGATCTGCATGCCGACCCAGTGCGCGCAATAGGTCGCGAAGCGGAAGCCGCAATCCGGGTCGTAGCGGGCGGCGGCTCGGTTGAGCCCGACGACGCCCTCGTCGAGGAGTTCCTGGTGCGAGATGCCGCGGTCGCGGTAGAGCCAGGCGATCTCGTGCACCAGCGGATAGTGCGCGGCGACGAGCCGCTGCATCGCCGCGACGTCGCCGCGCTCGCGCCAGGCGCGCGCCAGGGCGCGCTCCTCGGCTTCGGCGATCGTCGATCCTTCGACGGGGGCCGCGCGCGCCGGTCTGCGTTCGGCGTCGCTGCGGAATCGCAGGCGGGGGCTGCTGCCCATGGTGCCCTCCTGGGCGCGGTGGCGGTCCCAGCCTGCGATGCAACCGGCGGGCCAGCCGCGGCTTGCAGCCCGATCAGCGCGCGAAGACGAGGCCGATGACGCCGTCGCGATGGCTGAGGCGGCGCGCCGGAATGTCCAGGCGCATGAGGTCCTCGCCGATGACGATCGGGCCGGCGAAATCGCGCCGCACCTCGTCGAGCAGGGCGTCGCGATCGAAGCGCGTGGGAACGAAGTGGTTGAGCACCAGGCAGCCGATTCCGGCCTCGGTCGCGATCTTGCCGACCTCGCCGGAGAGCGTGTGGTAGGAGGCGACGTTGCGGGTGCCGGCCTCGGTCCGCACGCGAGGGTCGGGCTTCATCTCGCGGTGGATGAAGCACTCGTGCACGAGGACGTCGGCGCCGCGCGCCGCCTCGATCAGCGCCGGGCATCGCGCGGTGTCGCCGCTGATGACGAGGCGGTGCCGGCCTGCCGCGAAGACGAAGCCGAAGGCGTCGGCGACAGGGCGGTGGTCCACGGCGACGGCGCGGACCTCCAGGCCGCTCTCCTGCCAGACCGTGCCCGGCGCGATCTCCGCGACCTCGACGGTCAGCGCCTGGATCGAGGGCCGCAGCTCGTGCGCGATGCGCTGGTCGAGCTCCGGCTTCCATAGCGCCATCGTCCCCTCGACGAACCGGCGCGTGCCGCGCGGGCCGAGGACGCGCAGCGGCCGATCCCTTCCCTGGTGCCAGCTCGAGACGACGAGCTGGTAGAGGTCGACCAAATGGTCTGAGTGCAGGTGGGTGAGGAGGAGGGCGTCGATGTCGCGCCCGGGCGTGCCGGCGGCGACCAGGCGCTGCGTCACCCCGGAGCCGCAGTCGACGAGGAGCGACCTGCCGGCATGGCGCACGAGGCTGGCGGGCCCGAGCCGGTCGGGATCGCATTGCGGGCAGCCCGTGCCGAGCAGCGTCAGCTCCATCGTCAGTCCGCCCGTCCCATGGTCACCGCATGCGCCATCTCCAGCAACCCCTCGGCCACGGCGCCGAACCCGGCCAGGCGCGCCTCGTCCGACCCGCCGCTCGACCAGCGCCGGTGCAGCTGCTTGAAGACTCCGGCCAGGCGCACCAGCGCCAGCGCGCGATGGAACGCGAAGCCCGCGAGGTCGCGCCCGGTCGCGCGCGCATAGGCTTGCAACGCGTCGGCGCGGCGCGGGAAGCCCGGCCCGGCGGTCGGCATCTGCCGCAGCGCGTGCATGACCGGAGGGTCGCCGGCCTCGGTCCAGTAGCTCAACGTCACCGCGAGATCGTAGAGCGGGTCGCCCAAGGTCGCCATGTCCCAGTCCAGCACCGCCGTCGGCGCGAGCGTCGCCGGGTCGATGAGCAGATTGTCGAGCTTGAAGTCGTTGTGGATCAGGCAGGCCGCGCCGTCGGGCGGAGTCCTGGCCAGCAGCCATGCGATGATCTCGTCGAGCAGCGGCGGCGGGTTGCCGTCCCAGGCCGCGGCGCAGCGCTTCGCCCAGCCCTCTGCCGTGCGCCGCAGGAAGCCGGTGGGCCGGCCGAGATCGGCGAGGCCGACCTGCGCCGGATCCACGCCATGCAGCGCAGCCGCCAACGGCACCAGGACGCCGCCGAGCCTGGCGCCTGCGGCCGCGGCGCTGCCGGCGGCGGCGACAATCGCATCGGGCACGCTGTCGCGGACCGCGATGCCCGCGCGGTGCTCGTTGATCTGGAACGGCGCGCCGATGACGGCAGGGTCGGCGCAATAGGCGAGGCCGCGCGGCGCCAGCGGATAAGCGCGCCATAGCCGGCTCAGCACCTTGTGCTCGCGCGCCATGTCGTTGCCGCCTGCCGGGATCGGACCGCCGGGCGGCCGGCGCAGCACGGCCCAGCCCTCGGCGAGGCGCAGGAGGTAGTTCAGGTTGCCGAAGCCGCCGGCGAACTGGCGCGGCGTCACCGACAAGTCGAGGCGCAGGCCCTGCGTCGCGGCGAACGCTGCCACGCGGCTCCAATCCTGCGCCGCCTCGCGGCCGGCCGGGCGCAGCGCGCCGACGGAATCGGCGCGGGCAATGGCGTCGCCGCCTTCGGCTGCGACCGCATCGGGGAGGAGGAGCCGGTCGATGGGCTGCGGCATGATCGGAGAGGCACCTGTTCGACGGCATGGCTGCTGCGAGAGCCGTCGCGCTTGGCCGGCGTCCCGGCTCCGTCCATCATGCCACGCGGAACGCCACGCGAAAGAGCGAGGATGGAATGTTGGACGTCGCGATCGTCGGCCTCGGGCGCTGGGGCCAGCAGCTCGTCGAAGCGGTGCATGGGCGCAGCGACGCGCTGCGCTTCACGCGCGCCGTCGTGCGCAGCCTTGATTCGGCCCGCGCCGCCGCGGCGCGCTTCGGCCTCGCCGCGACGACGGACTACGACGCCGTGCTCGCCGACCCTTCGATCAAGGGCGTCGTCCTCGCGACGCCGCACAGCCAGCACGCCGCCCAGGTGCAGCGCGCTGCGGCAGCGGGCAAGGCGGTCTTCTGCGAGAAGCCGTTCACGCTCACCCATGCCGAGGCCAGGGCGGCGGCATCGGCCTGCGCCGGGGCAGGCGTGCCGCTCTGCCTCGGCTTCAACCGGCGTTTCCTGGCGAGCTATCGCGAGCTGCAGCGCCGCGCCGCCGGCGGCGAGCTCGGCGTGCTGCTGCATGTCGAGGCGTTCTTCGGGTCGAACGGCGGCTATCGCTACACGGCTGGCATGTGGCGCGCGAGCGAGGCGGAGTCTCCGGCCGGCGGCATGACCGGGCTGGGCGTCCACCTTCTCGACGCCATGATCGGCCTGTGCGGCCCCGTCGCCGCCGTGCGCGCGGACAGCCGCAAGCGCGGCCTGATCCCGATCGACGACACGACGACCGCGTGGCTGGAGTTCGCGAGCGGCGCCACCGGCTCGCTGGTCACGCTGCCCGCCTCGGCGCCGGGCTGGCACCTCAGGCTCTCCGGCGGCAAGGGGCGCGGCG
>JAEULF010000033.1 GCA_016793965.1 Alphaproteobacteria bacterium
CCCGAAAGCCCAAGGACCAAACCAGCACCCGGATGCGCGGTTCGATGCCCTCCAGCAATAAACCCAGCCAAAGCCAGGATCACCGCCGCAAGCACCGCCGCCCGCGCATCCCTTCCAAAGAACCACAATGTCAAAGAGCGAGACCGACTCCATCGGCTCGGTCCATTTGGACCTAACCGCTTGATCGGCCACCGATTTCAGTGTTGAACCGCCGCCCCTGAGTTCCAGAGGCGAGCATTGAGATTAAGCACGCTGTCGCCGCCATGCAAGAGGAATCTTGCGAAGCTGTCACGTCCGGATTGTCGCACCCCTCCCATCTTGCAGGCCCGCCTCGCCTCCCCGGCTGGCTTCCCCGACTGGCCTCCCCTCCCCGTCCGCGCCGGCCGCGGGCTCACAGCAGGCCGAGCTGCCGCAATTCCACGACCAGTTCCGGCGGAAGGGCGTCGCCATCTGCACTGCCCGCGGCGGACAGGTCCGCCGGCGCATCCGCCGCTTCGAGGTAGCGCCAGCCCTGGAACGGACGGCGCGGCGTCGGCAGCACCGCCACCAGCGCGGGATCGACCAAGATGTGGCACTCCGGCACGCCCTCGGCATCGCGCACGGTGTCGAAGCCGACGATGCGCTGGCGCACGCGCATGATGCCCTTGATCACCCAGTAGAGCGAGCCGCCGTCGAGCACGTCCTCCTCGCGCTTCGGGCGGTGGCGCGTGCGCACCCAGAGATGCTTCTTGCCGGCCTTCCTGGCATCGGCGAGCCGGCGCTTCTGGTAGGCCGCGATGCTCGCCGCGGATTCGGCGCCGACAGCGAGCTTCATGATGTGAAGGGGCATGGGGATCGGGCTCTGCCGCCGGCATCGTCAGGTGCCGCGATATAGGACGGCCGGCGGTCGCCGTCGAGACCCGCGGCAGCCCTCCCGCGCCGATCGCGCTCGTCATCCCGCTTTCGCCCGGCCTACTGCGCAGCGTGCAGCCCGCTCGCCGCGAGCTGGCGCCCGACCAGGCGCGCGTAGAGGCCGTTCGCCGCCAGCAACGACGGGTGCGTCCCCGCCTCCGCCACGCGGCCGCGGTCGAGCACGACGATGACGTCGGCATCCCTGACGGTCGAGAGCCGGTGCGCGATGACCACGGTCGTGCGCGCCGCGCGCAGCCGGTCGAGGGCGCGGCGCACGGTCGCCTCGTTGGTCGCGTCGAGATGCGACGTCGCCTCGTCCAGCACCAGGACCGGCGCGTCTTTCAGGAAGGCACGAGCGATCGCCACGCGCTGGCGCTGTCCGCCGGACAGGCTCGCTCCGCGCTCGCCGACCGGCGTCTCGAGCCCGTCGGGCAAGGCGGCGACCAGCTCGTCAAGCGCGGCAAGCGAGACCGCCTGGCGCAGCGCCGCCTCGTCCGCATCCGGCCTGGCGATCAGGATGTTGCGCCGGAGCGTGTCGTTGAACAGGTAGGTGTCCTGGGCGACCAGCGCCATGCGCGCGCGCAGCGCATCGAGGCGGTAGGCGCGCAGGTCGTGGCCGTTGAGGAGGATGCGGCCCTGCAGCGGATCCCAGAAGCGCAGCAGGAGCTGCGCCGTCGTCGACTTGCCGGCACCCGAGGCGCCGACCAGCGCCAGGGTCTTGCCGGCCGGCACGGCGATGCTGACATCGGTCAGCGCCGGCCGATGCTGGCCGGGATAGGCGAAGCCGACGCCCTCCAGCGCCAGCGCCGCGGCCCCCGGCCGCCCCACGCCCTCTTGTTCGTCCACCCCCGGCCCGTCCGTCACCGGCACGGCCTCGTTGAACAGGCCGTAGAGCCGGCGCGTGGCGCCCAGCGTGTCCGCGAGCTGCCGGCCGACCTGGGCGATCTCCGAGACCGGCAGGAAGGCCGCCATGGCGAGGAGCGCTAGGAGCGGCAAAGCTGCGGCGTCGACCGCGCCCTGCGCCGCCAGCGCAGCCCCCGCGACGACCACGGCGAGGCCGCCCCAGCCGGTCAGGAGGTCGAGCAGGCTGTGCTGCAGCGTGAGCTCGCCGAAGAACGGCAGCCGCAGCCGGGCATGCCTGTCCGACAGGGCGTCGAGCGCGTCGCCGCGCGCGCGCTCTTGCTGGAAGGCAACGAGCTCGCCGAGGCCCTGCACGGAATCGACGGTATGAGCCGCGAGCGTCCCCGCCGCCTCGCGCGCCGCCGAGCCCAGCTGGTCGACACGGCCGCGCCGCAGGAACGGGCTCAGCCCGGCCGCGAGCAGGAACGGCGCCAATGCCAGCGCGATCCACGGGCTCGCCGCGGCGAGCGCCGCCAGCACCGCTGCCGGCACGAGCACGGCGACGAAGGCCGGCGCCACGGTGTGCGCGAAGAAGTACTCGACCAGCTCGACGTCATGGGTCGCGAGCGCCAGCAGGTCGCCGGTGCGCCGGCGCACGAGATAGGCCGGCGCCAGCGCGTCGAGCGTGCGGAACACGTCGATGCGCATTTGCGCGAGCAGGCGGAACGCCATGTCGTGAGCGACCCAGGATTCGAGCCAGTGCAGCAAGCCGGAGATCGGCGCCGCGACGGCGAGAGCCACCAGGAGGCCGCCGAAGCTCTCGCCATGGCGCAGCGCTACCACCACGAGGGCGGAGAGCACGCCGACGCCGATGAAGGCGAGGACGCGCGCCACGCCGAGCGAGAAGGTCAGAGCGAGCCGTCCCTTCCAGGGCATGGCCATGGCCATCAGCGCGCCGATCAGCTGGAGCCAGCCCAAGCCCTCGGCCTTGATGATCCCCTCGGTCGGGGCCGGCGCGCCGGGCGCGCCGATCCCGTCGGCCGCCGCCGGCAGCGCGCCGGGCGCAGCGGCGGCGTCCCGGACCGCGCCGCCTTCGAGGCCGCCGATCAGGCCGGGGGGCGCGGCCTGGGCGTCGCGCACCTGCTCGGCCATGAGGCGTGCGTAGAGCCCGCCCTGCGCCATCAGCTCGGCGTGCCGGCCGCTCTCGGCGACCATGCCGCCGTCGAGCACGAGGATGCGGTCGCAGCCGATGACGCTGGAGAGGCGGTGCGCCAGGACGAGCGTCGTGCGCCCGCGCATCAGCGCGTCGAGGGCGCCCTGGATCGCCGCCTCGCTCTCGGCGTCGACTGCCGACAGCGCCTCGTCGAGCACCAGGATCGGGGCATCGCGCAGGAGAGCGCGGGCGATCGCCACGCGCTGGCGCTGGCCGCCCGACAGCTTGATGCCCTTCTCGCCGACGATGGTGTCGTAGCCCTGGGGCAAGCCCATGACGAAGGCGTCGATATGCGCGGCCTGGGCGGCGCGCCGGATCTCGTCGGGCGCAGCGCCGGGCCGGCCCATGGCGATGTTCTCCGCCACTGTACCGTGGAAGAGGTAGGTGTCCTGGTTGACCACGGCGACCAGGCTGCGGATCTGGTCGAAGGAGAGGCTGCGCACGTCGTGGCCGCCGATGGCGACGCGACCCGCCTCCGGGTCGTAGAAGCGCAGCAGCAATCGGACGATCGAGGACTTGCCGCCGCCCGAGGCGCCGACGACGCCGATGCGCTCGCCAGGCGCGGCGGCGAAGCTGAGCCCGTCATGGACGAGGCGCCGGGCATGGGGATAGCGGAAGCGCACGCCCTCGAAGGCGATCGACGGGGCGAGCGGGCCGCCCAGCGCCGCAGCCGGCGCGCCGGCCACGGCAGGCCGCTCGTCGAGGATGCGGTAGATGCCCTGGGCCGCCGACATGCCGACCATGCCCTGGTGCAGCACCGCGCGCAGCTCCCGCATCGGCCGGTAGACCTCGACGCCGAGCATCAGGACCACGAGGAGCGCCGGCAGCGTCATGGCGCCTGATTCCACGCGCAGCGCGCCGAGCGCCAGGGCCGCCGCGGCGCCGCCTGCGATGGCGCAGTCCGTGATCCCGCGCGCCAAGACGTTGGTGCCGAGGACCCACATCGTCTTGCGGAAGAGATCGAGCGCCTTGGCCGCCAGCATGTCGCCGCGCGCCCGGCTCTGGCCGAACGCCTTGAGGGTCGCGAGGCCTTGGATCGAGTCGAGGAACTCTGCCGCGAACGCGGCATAGGCCTGCTGCCTGCCGAGGGCATTGGCGGCGTCGCGCTTGTGCCAGAGCGCCGGGCCGAAGAGCGCCAGGAGCGCGAAGCCGAGCATGACCAGCGCTACCGGCAGGTCGAGCGCCGCCATCGCCGCGACGATCAGCACCGGGGTCAGCAGCGCGATCAGGAATTGCGGCAAGAACTGGCCGAAGTAGACCTCGAGCTGCTCGACCCCCTCGACGAGCGAGAGCGCCACGGCGCCGGAACGGTGCCGGGCGACCGTGCCGGGACCGAGCGCCGCCACCTGGTCGAAGATCGCCCGGCGCAGGCGCTTCTGCACCCGCGCCGCCGTCTCGTGCGCCGCCATGGCGCGCCAATGCTCGAAGGCGCTGCGCGCGAGCATGACCGCGGCGATCAGCGCCACCGGCAACGCCAGGTCGGCGATGTCGCGGCCCGCGAGCACAGCGCCGATCAGCCAGCCGAGAAGAGCCAGCCGCGCCGCGCCGAGGCCGGCCGCAGCCAGCCCGAGCGCCACCGCCCAGAGGATGCGCAGCCGCACGCCCTCGGTAAAGGTCCACAGGCGCGGCTCGAAATGCATGCAGGGCTCCGCAGCTTGGTCGCCGGCGACAGCGGCTCGACGCCGCTCGGCTGCGCAGGATACGCTGAACGAAATCATGCACCATTCGACAAATCGGAGCATCAGGTGAACGTTTCCGTACAGGCCTCCGGGCCTCGGGCAGCACGCCGGTGAGCACCGACTGGGACGATCTGCGCGTGTTCCTCGTCCTGGCGCGGGAAGGCAAGCTGACCGCGGCGGCACGTCGACTGGGCGTCAGCCACCCGACCGTCGCACGCCGGGTGAAAGCGCTCGAGGCGCGGGTCGGGGCACCGCTGTTCAACCGCCTGCCCGACCGCTTCGTGCTCACCGCCGCGGGCGAGGCGCTGCTCGCCGACGCGCAGGCCATGGAGAAGGCGGCGGAGGCGATCGGCCGACGCAGCGCCGGTCTGGGCGACACGGCGCACGGCACCGTCCGGCTCTCGGCCGGCGAGGCGATGACGGCCTTTCTCGCCCGGCGCCTGCCGGAGCTGCGCCGCAACATGACATGCATCGAGATCGAGCTGGTCGCGAGCCACACGCTGGCGAACCTCTCGCGCCGCGAGGCCGACCTGATGCTGCGCGAGCAGGTGCCCGACCTCGCCAGCATCGTCGCGCGCAAGCTCGGGCGCGCCGCCTACGCCGTCTATGCCGGCACCGCGCTCGGCCCGGTCGACCCGTCGCGCGAGTCGCTGCGCAAGGCGCCCTGGGTCGGCTTCGACGACGAGCACGACTACATGCCCGGTCAGGCTTGGGTCCTGGCCCTGCTGGAAGGCGGGCGCCCGGCGCTGCGGCACAACAATTGGCTCGTTCTGGCCGAGGCGGTGCGCGCGGGCGCCGGGCTCGCGGTGATGCCCTGCTACCTCGCCGACGGCGACCCGGCGCTGCGCCGGGTCGGACGCATCTTGCCTGATGTCGCGACGGACCAATGGCTCCTGGTCCACCGCGACCTGCGCGACCTGCCGCGCGTGCGCATCGTCGCAGACAAGCTGGCGGCGCTGCTGCAGCGGCACCGCCGCGCGCTGGACGGTCGGCCGGAGCGTGCAGCGCCAGCGCCCGCCGCGTGAGCGCGCGGCGTCAGGCCGCTTGCTTGCTCGCGATCCGCGCGGCGAGCGCCTGGGCGACGCGGGACGCCGGCGGGCGGCCGAGCACGGCGAGGATGGCGCGGCCGGCAGCGGCGACCTTCTCCAGATCGGCGCCGCAGGCGATGCCGAGCCCGTCGAGCATGTAGATCACGTCCTCGGTCGCCACGTTGCCGGCGGCGCCCTTGGCATAGGGGCAGCCGCCCAGGCCGGCGACAGAGCTGTCCACCGAGGCGACGCCGAACTGCAGCGCGGCGTAGATGTTGGCCAGCGCCTGGCCCCAGGTGTCGTGGACGTGGATCGCCAGGCGCTCGACCGGCACTGCCTTCGCCGTCGCCTCCAGCATCGCGAGGACCTTGCCCGGCGTGCCGACGCCCGTCGTGTCGCCGAGCGAGACCTCGTAGCAGCCCATCTCCAGCAGCCGCGCCGCGACTTCCGCGACCTTGGCCGGCGCCACTTCGCCCTCGTAGGGGCAGCCGACGACGCAGGAGATGTAGCCGCGCACGCGGATGCCGGCGTCGAGCGCGGCCCTCGCCACCGGCTTGAAGCGCTCCAGGCTTTCGGCGATCGAGCAGTTGATGTTCTTCTGCGAGAACGCTTCCGAGGCGGCGCCGAACACGGCGATCTCGTCGGCTTTCGCGGCGAGCGCGCCTTCCAGCCCCTTCATGTTGGGCACCAGGACGCCGTAGGCGACGCCGGGCCGGCGGCGGATGCGCGCCATGACCGAAGCGGTGTCCGCCATCTGCGGCACCCATTTCGGCGAGACGAAGCTGCCGGACTCGATGTCCTTCAGCCCGGCCTCGGCGAGCGCCTCGATCAGCGCGACCTTGGCCTCGAGCGGCACGACGGTCTTCTCGTTCTGCAGCCCGTCGCGCGGGCCGACCTCGACGATGCGCACGCGCTTGGGCAAGGCGCGGAAGGCCAATGTCATGGCGGCGTCTCCTCGGCGAGCGTGACCAGACGGACGCCCTCCTCCACCTGCTCGCCGACGGCGAAGGGCACGGCGGCGATGATGCCGTCCTGCGGCGCCGCGATGGTGTGCTCCATCTTCATGGCCTCCATGACCAGGAGGGCCTGGCCGCGCGTCACGCGGTCGCCAGGCTTGACGGCGACCGCGACGATCTTTCCGGGCATCGGCGCCGCCAATCGGTCGCGCCCGCCGTCCGCGGCGTCGGCGGCGGCGAGCGGGTCCCAGATCCCGAGACGCAGCGTGCCCTGCGGCCCGACCACGAGAACCGCCTGGCCGTCGCCGTCGCGGCGCAACAGCACGCGCTGCTCGCGCCGAACCCCGTCGAGCCTGGCCACAAGGCGGTCGCCCTCGCAGGCCTCGATCGCCGCAGCGACGCTGCCGCCCGGCAGCTCCAAGCGGATCGCCGCGCCGCCGTCCGGGCCGCGGCCGTAGCGCACGCCGACGTCGATCTGCCGAGCCGCGCCCTGGCCCCCGTCCAGGAAGGACAGCGTGGTGCCGCCCTCGCCGTTGAGCCGCCAGCCGTCGGGCGCCGCCCAGGGCGAGTGCGGATCGCCCGAGGCGCGCGCGCGCGCCGTCGCCGACTGCGCCCGGTCGGCCAGGACGCGCAGCGCCGCCAGCGCAAGCACCGGATCGTCCGCCAGCGGCGGCGGCGGCAGCAGCGTCACGAGCTTGCGCGCGATGAAGCCGGTGTCGACGGCGCTGCGCGCGAACTCCGGGTGCGCGATCAGGCTCCGCAGGAACGGCAGGTTGGTCACGGTGCCGCCGACCTCGGTCTCGGCGAGGCCCTGGGCGAGCGCGCGCAGCGCCGCCTGGCGGTCGCTCCCCCAGGCTGCGATCTTGGCGATCATGGGGTCGTAGTGGACGGTGATCGCGTCGCCGGTCCGCACGCCGGTATCGACGCGGAGCGTCCGGCCGTCGGCGTCGGGGAAGCGCAGATGCGCAAGGGTGCCCGGGGCCGGCAGGAAGCCCTTGGCCGGGTCTTCCGCATAGAGGCGGACCTCGACGGCGTGGCCCTGCGGCTCGATCTGGTCCTGCGACAGCGGCAAGGGCTCGCCGGACGCAACGCGCAGCTGCCACTCCACGAGATCGAGGCCGGTGATCATCTCGGTCACCGGATGCTCGACCTGGAGCCGCGTGTTCATCTCCATGAAGTAGAACTCGCCCTCGCCCTTCGGCGAGGACGCGTCCATGACGAACTCGACCGTGCCGGCCCCGACATAGCCGACCGCCTTGGCGGCAGCGACGGCGGCGGCGCCCAGCGCGGCGCGGCGCTTGGCCGGCAGGCCCGGTGCCGGCGCCTCTTCGGCGACCTTCTGGTGGCGCCGCTGGGACGAGCAGTCGCGCTCGAACAGGTGCACGACGTTGCCGCGCGAGTCGCCGAACACCTGCACCTCGACGTGGCGGGCGCGCGTCAGGTAGCGCTCGACCAGAACGCGGTCGTCGCCGAAGGCGGCCTTGGCCTCGCGCTGCGCGCCGGCGAGAGCCTCGGCGAAGGCATCCGCGCTCTCGACGATGCGCATGCCCTTGCCGCCGCCGCCGGCCGAGGCCTTGATGAGGACGGGAAAGCCTATGCGCGCGGCCTCGCGCGCCAGCATCTCCGGGTCCTGGTCAGCGCCGTGGAAGCCCGGCACCAGCGGTACCCCCGCCTCCGCCATCAGCGCCTTGGCAGCGCTCTTGGAGCCCATGGCGCGGATCGCGGCCGGCGGCGGTCCGACGAAGACGATGTCGGCGGCGGCGCAGGCCTCGGCGAAGGCGGCGTTCTCGGAGAGGAAGCCATAGCCCGGATGGATCGCCTCGGCCCCCGCTCGGCGCGCCACGGCGATGATCTTCTCGATCGACAGGTAGCTCTCGCGCGCCGGGGCCGGACCGATCGGCCAGGCCTCGTCTGCCGCCTCGACATGCATCGCCCGCGCATCGGCGTCGGAGTAGACGGCGATCGTGCGCAGACCGAGACGGCGCGCGGTGCTGATCACGCGGCACGCGATCTCGCCGCGGTTGGCGATGAGGACGGAGCGGAGCATCGGATCCCGGCGGCGGTCCTTGGGCACGACGCGGCCTGTTCCGGCCGCTGCGCCGACCTTAGACCGGCCCGCGCGCCAGGCCAACACGCCTGCCGCGTGCTAGCCTCCCGGTCAACCGCGCAGCCGCGGATCGGGAGGGACGATGCTGTTCATGGTGATCGAGAGATTCAAGGGCCGCGACGCGCGCGCCGTCTACCTGCGCTTCCGCGAGCGCGGGCGCCTGGCGCCAGAAGGGCTCACTTATGTCGGAAGCTGGATCGAGGCGAACTGGGACCGATGCTTCCAGCTCATGGAGTGCGACGACCCGCGCCTTCTCGCGCAATGGGCGCTGGCCTGGGCGGATCTCGTGGAGTTCGAGTTCGTGCCGGTGATGCCGTCGAAGGACGCGGCCGAGGCCTCCGACGCGGTGCCCTAAGCAGGCGCGGCCGAGACCCGAGGCGCGCCGCACCGGCGCGCGTCGCGCCAGAGGACCGGCGACGGCCCGGCGCCGTCGTGATGCCACGCGGCATCGAGCCCGCCATCGGCGGCGACGTCGAGGGCGAGCCAGTTGCGCGCGCGCAGGAAGCGACGCCCGATGCCCGGAAGGGGCAGCATGGCGACGCGCGCCTCACCGCGGTCCAGCTTGCGGCGCGCGAGCAGCTCGAGCGCCAGCGCATAGAGCCGCGGCGGCGCCGCGTGCGCGATGCCCGAGGCGGTGAGCTGGGCGATCTCGACGCCGGCGGTTTCGATTCGGCCGAGCGCGCCGAGATGGATCTCGCCGGAAACGACGGTCAGCGGAGCCGCCGCGGCATGGCCTGACAGGAGCGCGATCAGCCGCTGCCACTCCTGCGCATGCGCTGGGCTCAGCCACTGGTCGCGCAGGTCGTCGAGGAACGCCGTCACGACAGGCAGGGCGCCGAGCAGGCGCTCCAGCCAGGAAAGGTCAACATGCGCCACGGGCACGCTCGAGGCGACGAGGACATGGCGCGCGCCCCGCACGGCGTCGAGCGATGTCGCGAGGTGGCCCCAGCCGCGCGGGCCGAGGACGCGGTCGTGCCGGCGCTCCGTGCGCAGGTCGGGCACGACGATGCCGACGGGGCCGATCCGTCCGCTCCAGCCGAACGCGGCGCCGGGTGCCAGCGCCTGCGGGGACAGCCCGCGCTGGAACAGCGCGAATGCCTCGCGCGCCGCCGCCCAGATCGCCTGATGCACGGCACCGTCCTGGAGCTCCGGCGGGTGGCTGCCCCAGCCGTCGAAGATGTCGTGGTCGTCCCACATCATGACGGTCGGGACCGCGGCCACCATCGCGGCGATGTCCCTCTGCCGCCAGAGCCAGGCATAGCGGGCGCGGTAGAAGGCGCGGATCGCGGCGCCATCGGCAGCGTCCAAGCGCGCCGTGCGCCGCGCCGCCGCGGGCTTGCGCGCCCAGGCGACGAGCGCAGGCACCGACTGCCAGACCGCGTCGGCATAGAGCTGGTCGCCGCCCAGGAGCAGGAGATGGAATGGGCGTCGCGCGTGCTCGGCCGCCATCTGGCGCCAGAGCGCGTTGCGATGCACCTGGATCGGCGCCCCCGGCCCCTCGTCGCTGGATCCGTTGCACGCCGCATAGGCGACGCGCAGGCCGGCGGCGCGCGCAGGGAGAGTCAGGCAGAAGCGACGCGCCCCCAGCGCGTAGTCGACGGATCGCTCGACCGCAGCAAGCGGCAGCGCGATGTCATACGCCCATGCCGCGCCCCCCGACCAGCCATCGAGCAGGATCGGCGTGATGGCGCCGGAACCCTCCACCATGCATGGCGGCGGCGACTCTCCCGGCGGCAGGACGAGCATCACGCGCAGTTCGAGGACTTCAGGCTCTGCCGCACGCAGGAAGACCAGGGGACCGACGGCCGCCGCCGTCGTTTGAGCCGCTCCGCCGCTCACAGCCGGCCGAGCAGGTCGCCGAAGGCCCACACCAATGTGCCGAGCACGAGCTGCGCGAGGCCGGCGCGCTCGAGGAGCTGCCGATCGAGGTCGCGCTGAAGCTGCTTGAAGGTGCGCAGCCGCGCCGTCCGCGTCGTACCGTCGGCCTCCGCCATCTCGTTCAGGAGGTTGAGCAGGTCGTTGCGCGCGATCAGCACCTTGCGGCTGGTGAGCACGATGCCCAGCAGCACGACCACCGCGCCGGCGCGCGGGAAATGCGTCCAGTCGGCGGTCGCCACGCTGGCGGCGAGCCCCGCGGCGAGCACCGCGCCGGTCAAGCCCCCGCATGCGAGCATCGCGACGCGAAGCGCTGTCGAGGTCGCGAGCGCACCGTTGCTCGCGCTATCGGCGATCACCGTGGTCATCGGGCGAGGTCACTCCGCGAAGCGTCGTGGCGCGGCTGCTCCAGCGGCATCCGCCTGCTTGCCTGCGGAGATGCTGGCGATGACCTGCCACGTCAAGGGCATCCCCTCAGTCGCCAAGCGCTCAACTTTTCCGCCCGGAGGGAAACTTCGGGAGCTCTTGCGATTCTCTGCAACCGCCGGCTTGAAACGGCGCCGCTCCCGCCACACATCCGCGCTGCTGACGAGCCGGGCCCCTCTGGCGGAGACCTCCACTCCGCGATGTCGGATCGCAGCGACACGCGCTCCGCATCGCGCACAGGGAGGCCCCCATGGACGCCATCGAGACCATTCTCCTCGGCACTTTCCTCGGCACGCCCGGCTGGGCCTGGCTTACGTTCCTCGGCATCGTCGTCACGCTGCTCGCCTTCGACCTCGGCGTGCTGCATCGCGAGCAGCGCGAGATCGGCGTCGCCGAGAGCCTCTGGCTCTCGGCGGGCTACATCACCGCGGCGCTGGCTTTCGGCGGCTGGGTGTGGTGGCAGTTCGGCGTGACGAGCGGGATCGACTATGTCACGGGCTTCCTCGTCGAGAAGAGCCTGTCGCTCGACAACGTCTTCGTCATCATGCTCGTCTTCACGTATTTCGGCGTGCCGCGGCAGTACCAGCATCGCGTGCTGTTCTGGGGCATCCTTGGCGTCATCGTGCTGCGCGCGATCATGATCGGGCTCGGTGCGGCGTTGGTCTCGCAGTTCTCCTGGGTGCTCTACCTGTTCGGCGCGTTCCTGCTCTTCACCGGCATCAAGATGCTGGTGATCGCGGACAAGGAGCCCTCGATCGCCGACAACCCGATCCTGCGCTTCGTCCGCAAGCGCATGCGCGTGACAGACCGGCTGCACGGCGAGCGCTTCTTCGTGACTCAAGCCGACCCGGCGACGGGCAAGGCGGCGCGCTACGCGACGCCGCTGTTCCTCGCGCTCGTGATGATCGAAGCTGCCGACCTGATCTTCGCGGTCGACAGCGTGCCCGCGATCTTCGCGATCACCAACGACACGTTCATCGTGTACACATCGAACATCTTCGCCATCCTGGGCCTGCGCGCGCTCTACTTCGCGCTGGCGGCGGCGATCCACCGCTTCAAGTACCTGAAGGTCGCCTTGGCGCTCGTGCTCGTCTTCATCGGCGCCAAGATTTTCGCGGTCGGCATCGTCGGCAAGGTGCCGCCAGCGATCTCGCTCGGCGTCACGATGGGGCTGCTTGCCGGCGGCGTCGCGTACTCGCTCTGGCGGACGCGCGCGGCAGCGGCCGGCCAGCCGGGAGCTCATTGAGCGCGTCAGAAACCGGCGCCCAGATCGACGCAAGATTGCACATGATACGATTGCTGCAACCAGAGGCGTGCGCTAGTGTCTGGGCGTCGGCGGACCGAGACGCGCATGCAGCGGATCCTTGCCCTATCGATTGTCGTCGCAGCGCTCGTCACGGGCGCTGTCGCCACCGCGGACGAACCTCGCACGCTCGTTTACCCGCGCGCCACCGAAGCGCTGCGCGACCCGCGCGACGACTACCCCGTCGGCCTGCTCGGCATCGCGCTGCGCAAGGCCGGGATCGCTGCCCGGCTGCGCCCCACCGATGACGTGCTGCAGCAGTCAGAGGCCGTGCTGCGGCTGCGGCAGGGCCAAGGCGTTGACGTCGTGTTCGCCGGCGATGCGGCAAGCTTGGCGGCCGTGACGCGCATGGTGCCGATCCCGCTGACCCGCGGCTTGCTCGGCCATCGCCTGCTGCTGATCCGGCGCGCTGACCAGCCGCGCTTCGACCTCGTCCGCGCGCGCGAAGACCTTCGGCGCATCAGGATGGCGCAGGGCAGAGGCTGGCCCGACATGCTGATCCTCGCCGACGCCGGCATTCCGATGGAGGAGGCGCCTTACGACGCGCTGTTCGACTTGGTGGCCGCCAGCACCGTCGTCGCCGTTCCTCGCGGCGTCGTCGAGATCTACGCCGAGATCGCCGCGCGCGCTCACACGCACCCGGACCTTGTCGCCGAGAGCGGGTTGGTCCTCGCCTACAAGTACGACATGTTCTTCCACCTCCGCCGCGAGGACGGAGAACTCGCTGCCGCCATCGAGAGCGGCTTGCGCGCCGCCCATGCCGACGGCTCGTTCCAAGCGTATTTCCGCGCCAGCCCGGTCATCCGCGACGCGCTCTCCCAGGCGAAGCTGGCGAGCAGGCGCCGCATCGAGCTGGACAACGCGCTCCTCTCGCCGGCGGCGCGGGCGATCCCCGACGAGTTCTGGCATGCGGATCCCTAGGCCGGGCCGCTGGACCGCGCGCAGCGCGGCGCTCGTCGCCGCGCTGCTGCTCGGCTTGGTCGCGGCGCCCGGACCAGCTGCGGCGCAGGACCGCGTGATCGTCTATCCCAGGCGCTCGGAGGCCGTGCTCGACCCGCGCGACGCCTATCCGGTCGGCTTGCTGCAGATCGCCTTGGAGCGCGCGGGCATCCGCGCCCGCGTCACGCCGAGCGACGTCGTGATCGAGCAGCCGCGGGCCTTCCGCCTGATGCAGGCGGGCCTCGGCATCGACCTGGTCTTTGCGGCCGGCGGACCGGGCCATGAAGGCGCCGGCCGCCTGATCCCCGTGCCGTTGACCCGCGGCCTGCTCGGGCACCGGCTGATGCTCATCGACCGCGACCGTCAGGGCGTGCTCGATGCCGTGCGGACGATCGAGGACCTCCGCCGCTTCACATTCGCCCAAGGCACGGGCTGGCCTGATATCGCGGTGCTCGAGGCCGCGGGCCTCATTGTCTCCACCGCGCGTTACGATCTGCTGTTCCGCCTCGTTGCCACGGGCCGCGCCGACCTGTTCCCGCGCGGAGTCCACGAGGCGTTTGCCGAGATTGCCTTGCGTCTGCCCGAGAACCCAAGCCTTGCCGTCGAGCAGCGCATGGTGCTGGTCTACGACCGCTACGACGTCTTCTTCTTCGTCCGCCGTTCGGAAGAGGCTCTGGCCGCCGCGATCGAGGCCGGGCTGCGCCGCGCCTATGACGACGGGGCATTCATGGCGCATTTCCGCGGACATCCGACCATGCGCGACGCGCTCGCCCAGGCGCGCCTCGCAGAGCGCAGGAGGATCGTCATCAGCAATCCGCTGCTGACCGACGCGGTCGACGCCATTCCGCAGCGCTTCTGGGAGTCGCCCTAGCCCCTCACATCCGGAACACGCCCATGCGCGTCTCCGGGATCGGCGCGTTGAGCGCGGCCGAGAGGCCCAGAGCCAGCATGCGCCTGGTGTCGGCGGGGTCGACGATGCCGTCGTCCCACAGCCGCGCCGTGCCGTAATAGGGCGAAGCCTGCTCATCGAACTGCTTGAGGATCGGCGTCTTGAAGTCCGCCTCCTCCGTGGCCGACCAGGACTTGCCCTGGCTCTCCAGCCCGTCGCGCCGCACGGTGGCGAGCACCGTCGCCGCCTGCTCGCCGCCCATGACCGCCACCTTGGCGTTGGGCCAGGTCCACAGGAATCGGGGCGAGAAGCCGCGCCCGCACATGCCGTAATTGCCGGCGCCGTAGCTGGCGCCGATCACGACCGTGAACTTCGGCACCTCGGCGCAGGCGACCGCGGTCACCATCTTGGCGCCGTCCCGCGCGATGCCGCCGGCCTCGACCTTCTTGCCCACCATGAACCCGGTGATGTTCTGGAGGAAGATCAGCGGCACCTTGCGCTGGCAGCACAGCTCGACGAAATGGGCACCCTTCTGCGCGGACTCCGAAAACAGGATGCCGTTGTTGGCGACGATGCCGACGGGGTAGCCCCAGATGTGCGCGAAGCCGCAGACCAGGGTCGGGCCGAAGCGCGCCTTGAACTCGTCGAAGCGGCTGCCATCGACCAGCCGCGCGATCGCCTCGCGCACGTCGAAGGGCTGGCGCAGATCGGTCGGCACCAGGCCGTAGAGCTCCTCCGGGTCGTAGCGCGGCTCTTCCGGCGGTTGCACGGCAAGCGCCACGGGCTTCGTGCGGTTCATGGCGCCGACGATGCGGCGCGCGAGCGCCAGCGCGTGGTGGTCGTCGCGCGCCATGTGGTCGGCGACGCCGGACAGCCGCGTGTGGACATCGGCGCCGCCGAGCTCTTCCGCCGTCACGATCTCGCCGATCGCCGCCTTCACGAGGGGCGGGCCGCCGAGGAAGATGGTGCCCTGCTCCTTCACGATGACGGCCTCGTCCGACATCGCCGGGACATACGCGCCGCCGGCCGTGCAGGAGCCCATGACGATCGCCACTTGCGGGATCGCCTGCGCCGAGAGCCGCGCCTGGTTGAAGAAGATGCGGCCGAAATGGTCGCGGTCTGGGAAGACCTCGTCCTGGTTCGGCAGGTTCGCCCCGCCGCTGTCCACGAGGTAGAGGCAGGGCAGCCGGTTCTGGCCGGCGATCTCCTGGGCGCGCAGGTGCTTCTTGACGGTCAGCGGGTAGTAGGTGCCGCCCTTCACCGTGGCATCGTTGACGACGATCATGCACTCGACGCCGCCGACCCGCCCGATGCCCGTGAGGATGCCGGCCGAGGGCACCTCGCCGCCGTACATCTCCCAGGCCGCGAGCTGCGACAGCTCGAGAAAGGGCGAGCCCGGATCGAGCAGCGTCGCGATGCGGTCGCGCGGCAGGAGCTTGCCGCGCGCGACGTGCTTCTCGCGCGCCCTGGCACCGCCGCCCTGGCTGACGATCGCGACGCGCTCGCGCAAGGTCGCGACCTGCGCGCGCATGGCAGCTGCATTGCGCTTGTAGGCGTCGGAGCGGGTGTCGAGGGCGGAGTGGAGAACGGTCATGGACGGGAATGCGCTCGGTTCAGGGAACGGCAGCATGCGGCCTTGGCAACGGCATGCCAAGCCCCGCCGAGGGCCTTCGCCACGAGCGCACCAATCGATGGGCACACCGATGCGCCGCGGTGCCAGGAGCAGGGTCTGACCGCCAGGCCGGGAGGCCGTTGCGCTCCGGCCGCGGAAGCAGCTAGGAAGACCAGGGGCGGTCTCCATCATCGATCGCTTCATCAAGGCGGGAGCTGCGGTCAGATGAAGGCGATCGTTACCGGCTTAGCCGCGCTGGCCGTCGTCGCCGCTGCCGGCGGGTGCTCGTCGCTCGAAGCGCAGTACGAGATGCTCAGCGCTTCGTTCGGCGGCGAGAAGATCGAAGCCAGCAGGATCGACGAACGGACCTACGCGGTGTTCGCGCGAACCCACTCCGCCCATGTCGAGGAGGCGCGCAAGCGCAATGTCGAGCTCATCATGTTCAAGGCCGCGGAAATGTGCCTCAAGGCTGGCCGCGACGACTTCGTGATCCTGGACACCGACGCAAAGCTGAGCACGGCGTCGCGGAACTCCGGCGGGCGTTCCCATGTCGAGCGTGCCGTCGTCACGGCGACGACCAAGGTCCAGCTGCTGAGGCGCGCCGAGCCTTCGCCGGCGGGCCGCCAGCGCATCGACGCGCGCGCGATCAACCCGACGGCAGCGTCGATCGGATCGACGCGGTGAGGCACCTCAGGCACGGGCCTCCCTACCCCGCCAACGCCAGCCAGTAGCGCAGCAGCGCCGTCACCGCCGCCGGCTGCTCCAGAGTCGCCAGGTGGCCGCACTCCTCGATCGGCACGTAGCGGGCGCCGGGGATGAGCGAGGCCATCTCCTGCGACAGCGCCGGCGGCGTCAGAATGTCCGGGCGCCCGCAGGCGACGAGCGCCGGACAGCGGATAGCGGCGAGCGACGGCCTTCCGTCGATGCGCCCCATGATCGCTTTCTGCTGGCGCGTAAAGGCGGCCTGGCCGACGCGCTCGGCCATGCCGGTGACCGTGCCGACCAGCGCCGCGTCGCCGAGCCTCGCCTCGTGAATCAGCAGCGGCAGCAGGCGCGGCGTCACGCCCTTGAACTGGCCCTTCTCGGAGAGCTCGATGAGGCCTCGCCTTCGGGCAAGCTGCTCCGGCGTGTCGGCGCGGGCGGCCGTGTCGATCAGCATGACGGCGGCGACGCGCTCGGGCGCCCGGCGCAGGATCTCCTGCGCGACGTAACCGCCCATCGAGAGGCCGACGAGAGCAAAGCGCCGCGGCGCGCTGCCAAGGACATCGGCGGCCATGCCGGCGATCGTGTCGTGCCGCGTGAGGTCCTGGACGACGCAAGCGCGCTCCGGCTGGTCCAGCGCCAGCGCCTCGACCTGCGGCCGGAACAGCGCCTGGTCGCAGAGCAGCCCCGGCAGGAGGACGAGCGGGAGCGGCTGGGTCACGCGCCGCTCGTCATGCCGCCGGCGCGACGGTCGCGTCGCCCTGGCCGCTCTCCTTCAGCGCCTGGGCGACGAAGCCGGATGCCTTCATCTCCTCGACGAAGCGGCGCAGGAAGGCGGCGCCCGCCGCCCGGCCGCGCGGCGTGCCCATGGCCTGCTCGATCGCCATGAAGCGCCCGTCGATCAGGCGCAGGCCCGGATTAGCGCGCACGAAGGCCTGCAGCGGCTGCTTCACGCCGGCAAGGACGTCGAGCCCGTCGCGCAGGAACATCGCCGCCGATTCCTCGGGGCTCTGGGCGCGCACCAGGGTCGCCTGCTTCAGCGCCCTGGTGAGGTGGAGGTCGTAGGCCGCCCCTGCCGCCACGGCGACGCGCACGCCCTTGGCGTCGACGTCCCCGACCGCCTTGAGCGGCGACCTCGCGGGCACGGCATAGGCGCCCTCGATGATCACGTAGGGCGAGGTGAAGTCGATCTCGGCGGCGCGCACGGGATCGATGGCGAGGAAGGCGATGTCCCAGGCACCGGCCTTGAGCGCCTCGAACACCTTGCCGGCGCCGTCGAAGGCGACGAACGCGACGGGAACGTCCAGGCGCTTCGCCAGCGCGCGCGCCAGCGCCGCCGAGACGCCGCGCGGCTCGCCGCTCGCCGGGTCCTTCTGGGCGAGGACGGGATTGCCGAAATTGATGGCCGCGCGCAGCGTGCCGGAGGGCGCCAGCGCGGCGACCGCAGCCGCATCGATCGTG
>JAEULF010000065.1 GCA_016793965.1 Alphaproteobacteria bacterium
CTCGGTCATGCCCTCGCATGCCCATGTCCATCTGGCGTCGATCCGGGGCGAGGTGAGCGTCGCCGGCATGATCGTCCGGCCGAACGACTTGCTCCATGCCGACAGGCACGGCGCCGTCGTCATCCCGCATGCGGTGGCCGGTAAGGTGGCCGCCGCCTGCAAGCTCCTCGCCCGGCGCGAGGCCATCGTCCTAAAAGCCGCCAAGGCGAAGGGCTTCAGCGCCGCCAAGCTGATGAAGGCCATCGCCGACGCGGACGAGATCCATTGATGCCCGACCGCGGGCCAAGCGAAAGAGGAGACCAGCAGTGACACGCAAGCAGCCGACCGAGGCCGAGGTGAAGGCCGCCCTCGAAGTGATCTTCGCCAGGGATTCGCAAGTCTACCAGGATCGCGGGTTCATGCGCCGGATCGGCTTCGGCAAGCGCCCGGCGCTGATCAACATCGACCTGGCGAACGCCTGGACGCGCGAGGGCAACCCGTTCACCTGCGACGGGATGGACGTGATCATCCCGGGCGTGCAGAAGCTGCTGGCGGCGTCGCGCGCCCGCGGCATTCCGATCGTCTACACGTCCACGGCCTACAAGGTGCCCGACGGGGCGAACAGCGACGCCGGCCTCTGGGGCAAGAAGATCCCGACCGAGGTCCTGCTGGAGGGCTCGCCGGACACGGCGATCGACGACCGCATCGCGCCGCTGCCCAACGAGCAGGTCATCATCAAGAAGCGCGCCTCGGCCTTCCACGGCACCTACCTGTCGAGCTTCCTCAAGGCGCACAACGTCGACACCGTGATCGTGACAGGCGTGACCATGGCGGGCTGCGTGCGCCACACCGTGGAGGACGCGATCGCCGAGGGGTTCCGGCCGATCGTCGTTCGCGAGTGCGTCGGCGACCGCGTCTGGGGCGTGACGGAGTGGAACCTCTTCGACATCGACGCGAAGTTCGGCGACGTGGAGAAGCTCGACACCGTGCTCGATTACCTGCACCGGATCGAGAACGAGCCGCGCTGAGGCGCGCCAGCGGCCGGAGGCCGAGCGCTGCGGCTCGGCCTCGCCGCCCTTCGGGGAGGCTCCGCGCGCCTCAGTGCGACATCAGCACGGGCACCGTCATCTCCCGGAACAACTTCAGCGTGACGCCGCCGAAAATGCTCTCGCGCAGCCGGGAGTGGCCGTACGCGCCCATGACGAGCATGTCCGCGCCCTTGTCGGCGAGGCGCGACAGGATCATGTCGCCGACCTCGATGTCGCTGCCGTAGATCGATTCGGCCTCGGCCTTGACGCCGTGCCGCGACAGGGACAACGCGATGTCGGCGCCGGGCATGTCGCCGTGCCCGCCGCGCCCCTTCTTCGGGTTAGCCGCGAGGATCGTGACGGTCTTGGCCTTTGCAAGGATCGGCATCGCGTCATGCACCGCCCGCGCGGCCTCCCGGCTCGCGTTCCATGCGACGACCGGCCGCTCGCCGACCGTCGGGAAGCGGCCCGCATAGGGCACGACGAGGACCGGGCACCCGGAGTCGAACAGCACGTCCTCCGCCAGCGTCGGGCCCTCGCCAGCGCGCTCGGGGTCCGACTGCCCGACGATCGCAAGGTCGGCATAGCGCGCGTGCAGAGCCGCCACCGAGCCTGGATCGACGAACTCGTCCTCGATGCGGCGCCATTCCGCGGCGACCCCGGCCTTGCTCGCAGCGTCCTTGAAGCGCGCTTCGACCCGGTCGGCCGCCGCGCGGATCGCCTTCGACTGCGCCTCGATCACCTCCACCGGGATCTCGGCTGCGACAAAGGTGGGAACGAAGGGCAAGGGCATGACGAACAGGCCGACCAGATGGGCCTTGAACCCCTGCGCCAACCTGACTGCGACATCGAGGCGCGGCGCGCAAGCCTTGCTCTCGTCCAGCGTGACGAGAATCGTCTTGTAGTCCATCTCCGGATCCCCTTCGGTTCGCCCTGAGGAGGCGCAACACTGGAGCCCCGGTCAGCAGCCGGCATTGACGTCGATCAAATCGGTTGCATGCAGCGCCTCGGCCAAGCCGGGAAGCGGGGCTCCGCGCGCGCTCAGTAGCCGGACGATCGGTCGACCAAGCCGACGAGATTCTGCCCTGCCTGGTGCCGGCGGATGTTGGCCAGCAGGACGTCCACCGCCGTCTCCGGCTGCGTCATGCTCGCGATATGCGGGGTCAGGAGGATGCGCGGATGGCGCCAGAGAGCGCTGTCGCCGGGCAGCGGCTCCGGCGTCGCGACATCGAGGACGGCAGCGGACAGTCGACCGCTGTCGAGCGCCTCGATCAGGTCGGCCTCGACCAGGTGCGGGCCGCGGCCGACATTGACGAGCGACGCGCCTTGCGGAAGCGCGGCAAAGAGGCGCCTGTCGAGGATCCCTCGCGTCGCCGCCGTGAGCGGCAACAGGCAGACAAGGATATCCGTCTGCGCAAGGAAAGCAGGCAACTCGGCGGCGCCGGCGAAGCAGTCGACGCCCGGCAGGTCGCGCCGCGACCGGCTCCAGCCGGCACGCCGGAAGCCGAAGGCGCCGAGCCTGTCCAGCACGGCGGTCCCGAGCTCGCCGAGGCCGAGCACGCCGACGCGACGTCCGCCCGGCGGGCGCACGCGGATCTCGCGCCACACGCGCTCGCGCTGCTGCGCCACATAAGCGACCAGGTCCCGGTGGAGCATCAGGACGGCCATGGCGACATACTCCACCATGCTGCCGACGATGCCGGGCTCGATCATGCGGACGAGGGGAACTCTCTCGGGCAGGCTCGCCAGGTCGAACTGGTCCACGCCGGCGCCGACGGAGAAGAGCACCTCCAGGTTCGGATAGGCGTGCCCGAGATCGGGCGGCGGCACCCATGCGGCAATGTAGCGGATCTCCGCCGGATCCCCGACCTCCGGCCACAGCCTGAACGGGATGTCGGGCGCCCGCTCGGCCATGATGCGCGCCCACTCCTTGCCGCGAACCGGGTCAGCCTTGTAGAGCAGCGCCATCGGACGTTCCTGAACGAGGTGGGCGTAGCGCGGCCGCGCGTCGCGCACCACGCCGCCGAGCATGGGCACGAACCGGGCACGCTTCGCAAGTGCCGAACCTGCCCTCCCGGCTGCGCGCGGCCGCGAACAGGCGATCGACGCTCGTGCGCACATCCCCTGCAAGGCCGGCGAAGCGACCGTAGGTCAGCCGAAGCTGCCGCGCCGACATCGCGGCAAAGCTGACGACATCGACAGGTCCGATGTCGCCCGATGCCTGGCCAGGGGAGACGAGTCGGCCATGCACAGCCATGGTGGCGAGGAGTACGCGACGCTGTCGCGGCCAGAGGCGTCGATCGCGCTCGCCACCCGAGCCGGACCGGACGCCTGTTCCGGGCGCCATGAACGGCGCCGTCGCTACGGCACCGTCAGCAGGCGCCTGGGCGTGCGGACGAAGATCGCGTCGATCTCCGCTTGGCTGAACCCCTTTCGGCGCATCAGCGGGACCACGTTCCGGAACATGTGGCCATAGCCGTGCCCGCCGAGGCCGCCCAGCCTGCCGCGCGTGCAGATATCCTGCGACAGGACGATGCGTCCGAGATGCCCCGCGGCGATCAGCCGGCGCACCTTGTCGAGCCGGGTGGCGTCGTTCGGCATGTCGATCGGCGCGAAGGGATAGTGCGACGTCTCGATGCCGAAGAAGTCGTACTCGATGACGCAGCCGGTATCTGCCAGCCGGTCGAGATCCTGGTCGCGCACGACGGTCCGGTCGACATGGCTGACGATCGTGCGCGCCATGTCGCCGCCCCATCGCCGCACGCAACCGAGCATGTCGAGCACGGTGTCGAAGCACCGGCTCGGATGCACGTTGACGGAGGCGCCGGTCTCCTTCTGCGCGATCACGGCTGCGCGCAACGTCTTCCTCTCCAGCTCCGTCCAGGGATCCGAGCACCCGATCTCGCCGATGATTCCCGAGCGCACGCCGTCGGTCCCCGTGCGCAACGCCGCGATGAGACCGGACGCCAGCGCCTCGACCGAAGCGCCGCGAACCGTATCGTCCAGGTAGGAGTCCACGTACCACCCGGTGCCCATCACGATCGTGACCCCGGACGCCGCGGCAACACGCTGAAGGCCCAGCGGGGACGGCCGGATGCCCGCGCAGGTGAGCTCGACGACCGCCGCCCCTCCGGCCTCGCGCAGGCGCCCCAGCTCGGCGACCGACAGCGCCTCATCGGACAGCCGGTGAAAGCCCGGAGCGTCGGCGCCCCACTCGTAGTTCAGCTGCCAAACGTTATCGAGCCGGATCTCGACCTCCGGACGCGCTTGCGCCGCCAGCGCTGGCGCCGTCACGTCGCACAGCACGTGCTCATGCATGAGCGTCGGGCCCAGGGACTCCGGCGCGATGGGCCCGAGTACGGTCTGGATGCGCCCGGCGGTCGCCACGCTAGGCGGCCGCAGGCCGACCGACGCGGAACAGCGCCGCCGGGTTGTCGCACGCCATCGTTCGCAGATCCGCGCGCGCCATTCCGGCCTCTGCCAGGAACAGCAGGAACTCGCGCAGACCCTCGGTCGGCGGTGGCAGGACGCCGACGCCGCAGTCGCTCGAGACCACGCAGTGCTTGGGGCCGGCGGCCCGGATCAGCGCGACCATGCCCGGCAATGTCACGCCCTGCGCCTGGTGACGCTCGGAGTCGACATGCGTCAGGCCGATCTGCGTGGCCGCTGTCAGGAAGAAGTACGAGAACTCCGGATAGGCGCCGAGCCGCGCCAGCTCGGCGACGGCATCGGCGTCGAAGTGACTGGCCGGCGCCAGGATGCGCGCGACGCCGCGCGCCCGCGCCAGCTCGACCAGCCGCACGGCCTCCGGCGCGGAGATATGGCCTGTGTTCAGCACGGCGTCGGCGGCCGCGACGAGATCGAGGATCGCCGGCAGCGGATCCGGCAGCGCGCCCCGCGCGGGGATTTCCAGGCATGTCTCCAGATAGGCCGGGCTGCGGCCCTCCTGGCGCGCGATGTTGCGGGTATGGTGGGTAGGCAGGGAGATGAAGCGCGCTCCGGTGCCAGGGCCGTAGCCGTAGCGCAGCGCGATGGCCACGGCCTCGGCGGAGACTCCCCCGGCCGGCGGCTCCATGATCAAGCCCCCGAAAACGTCGAACTCCGGGTCAAGCCCTTCCGCGTCGAGCACACGACGCGCCAACGCTGCGTAGCCGGAGCTGCCGGCAAAATTGTCCATCAGCCCGATGCCGCGCATGCCGGCGTGGATGGCGTCGCGCGCCGCCTGAAGCACGTCGAGCGAGCGCGCATTGATGTGCGGGCAGGCATGGACATGGCAATCGACGGCGCCGTCGATGAGGTCCATGCCGTGCCGGCGCGAACGATGGTCCTGGCTCATGGTCCGTGCCTCGTGCAGGGCTGGCGGGAAGCTGCCGGCCGCTCAGTGCCGCAGGATCTTGGAGACGAAATCGCGCGTGCGCGCCTCGACCGGCGCATCGAAGATGGCGCGCGGCGCACCGGTCTCGACCACGCGGCCGTCGGCCATGAAGACGACCTGGCGCGAGACCTCGCGCACGAAGGCCATTTCGTGGCTGACGATCAGCATGGTCATGCCGTCGCGTGCCAAGAGCCGGATGGCGTCGAGCACTTCGTTGACCAGCTCCGGGTCGAGCGCCGAGGTCACCTCGTCGAGCAGCAGCACTTCGGGCTGGAGCGCCAAGGCCCGCGCGATGGCGACGCGCTGCTGCTGGCCGCCCGAGAGCTCGTCTGGATAGGCCCGGTGCTTGTCGGCAAGGCCGACTCGGGCCAAGAGCGCCTTAGCGAGATCCTCGACCTCGCGCCGATCGCGCCGCTTCACCTTCACCGGCGCCACGGTGACGTTGTCGAGCACGGTCATGTTCTGGAATAGGTTGAACTGCTGGAACACGATGGCGACCTTGTCGCGCACTGCGCGCACGGCCTGGCGGTCGCGGTAATCGATCCTCTGCCCGCCCAGGCTGACCGCGCCCCGCTCGGGCACAAGGAGGCCGACCAGAACGCGCAGCAAAGTCGACTTGCCGGAGCCCGACGGGCCGATCAGGCTGACGATCTCCCCCTTCTCGACCGACAGCGTGATGCCGTCGAGCACGCGCGTCGCGCCGTACGAGGCTGCGAGGTCAGCGACGTCGAGATGCGGCAAGGCGTCTCTCCAAGGTGCGCCCGAGGCGCGTCAACGGATAGGACAGGGCGAAGTAGAGAAGCAGGATCGTGCCGAAGGTGAGCGCCGCCGCGAAGCCCTTGTCATTCAGCACCTTCCCCGCATAGGTCAGCTCGACCACGCCGATCTGGGAAGCGAGCGCGGTGTCCTTGATGAACAGCACGAAAAAGCTGAAGGCCGGCGGCAGCACCACTTTCCAGGCCTGCGGCATGACGACGAGGCGCAACGTCTGGGCATAGCCCATGTTGAGCGTCGCCGCCGCGTCCCACTGGTTCCTGTGCACAGAGTCCAGTCCCGAGCGCACGATCTCCGCGATGAAGGCGGCGGCTATGAGACCGACGCTGACCAGCGCCACGACGAACATGGGCACGTCGATCTTGTTGAGCTGGAACGCGAAGAAGACCAGCATCAGCGTCACCAGGAACGGGATGCGCCGGAACGCCTCCACGTAAGCGACGATCAGGACCTTCAAGGGCAGCAGCGCGCGGGATGGGTGGCGGCGGAGGGCCGCGGCGAGGAAGCCCAGCGCCACGCCGGCGACGCAGCCGACAGCCGAGAGGAAGAGCGTCGTCGCCATCGCCTGCAGCAGGAACAGGAGGTTCCAGTATCCCAGGAACCGCGGCAGATCCTCGACGATGCGCGCGATCATCCGAGCAACCCCATGCGTGCGCGGAACAGGTGCCGGCCGAGCAGGGCGAGGCCGAGGCTGGCCACCAGCGTCACGCCGACATAGAGACCAGCCGCGACCGAGAAGATCTCGATCGAGCGGAAGGTGGTGGCGTTGACGTTGAGCGCACGGCCCGTCAGCTCCTCGACGCCGAACACGGCGGCCATCGAGGTGCCGAGCGTCATCAGGATGTACTGGTTGGACAAGGGCGGGAACAGAGTGCGCACGACATGCGGCAGGATGACGTGGCGCACCTGCTGCCAGCGCGTGAAGCCCAGCGTTTCCGCCGCCTCGATCTCGGTCCGCCGTACCGACTGGAAGCCGGCCCGCTGGATCTCCGTGACGTAGGCGCCGGCGTTGAGCGTCATGCCGATCAGCACGGCGACGTAGGGCGACAGCAGGATGCCCGCGTCCGGCAGCGCGAAGAACAGGAAATAGATCTGCACGAGCTGCGGCGTGTTCGTGAAGAAGGTGACGTAGCCGCGCGCCAGGCCGCGCGAAACGGGTCCGCCATGGTCGAGCGCTATGGCGCCGCCGAGCCCGATCGCGAAGCCGCCGCAGAACGCGAGGAACGCGATCTGCAAGCTGATCCACGCCCCGCCGAGGAAGTAGGGCAGGTGCTGCCAGACCTGGCCGAACTGCAGCGTGTAGCTCATGGGGTCATGTCACGTGCGCATCCTTCGGCTCGCGCCGCTGGCGCAAGCCGAAGGATGCCGAAGCGGCGGCGCTCAGAAATACGGCGTCGCCTTGACCTCGTAGAACATCTTGATGCCGAACCACTTCTGCCAGGTCTCGTCGATGAAGCCGCGGCGGTGCAGATCGAACAGCGCGGTGTTCAGCCAGTCCTTCAGCGTGTGGTTGCCCTTGGCCACGCCCAGCGTGCAGTAGTAGACGTCGACCGGTACGTCGACGACCTTCCACTTCACCTGGTGCTTGTTCATGTGCTCGCCGACGAAATCGATGATGTCGACCATCGCGTCGCCGCGGCCCTGGGCCAGCGCCCGGATCACGTCGGGGTAGTTGTCGAGCAGCGTCACCTGCGCCTTCGGCAGGTTGGCCTTGATGAAGTCGATCGGCGTCGTGCCGCGCACCTGGACGAGCGTGATCTTCTCGTCGTTCAGGTCCTTCCAGTGCTTGTAGGGCTTGCCCTCGGTCGTCAGCACGCCCATCACCTCGGTGTGCACGGGCACCGTGAAGTCGATCGTCTTGGCGCGCTCTGCCGTGCGCGTCATGGCGCCCATGACGAAGTCGATCTTGCCCGTGGCGACGAACGGGATGCGGTCGGGCGAGCCGACCTTGACGACCTCGAGCTTGACGCCGAGCATCTCGGCGAGCCGCTTGGCCACGTCGACGTCGAAGCCGACGATCTCGTTCTTGTCGTCGAACTTGCCGAGCGGCGCCAGGGTCGGGTTGATGCCGACCCGGAGCGTGCCAGACTTCATCACCTCGTCGAGCGGCCGAGCATCGGCCGAAGCGCAGGCCAGGAACGCGGCGCCAATCAGCGCTGCGACGGCCAGGAATGTCCTCTTCATCGTGCTTGTCTCCCTCATGCAGAATTCCGCGTCCCGCCTCGCAAGCAGAATCCTCTCTAGCCCCGTCCGCAGGTCCCGAGCCTGAGGCAGGGCTTTCCTTGTGCCGATCGAGCGTCTACGAACGACATCTGGGAGTCAACCGCAGGGCCACGATCGATCCAGGAGCCAGACACCGTGAGCCGTCGTATCGAGAAGGGCGTGCAGCGCCCGCCGCCCGTGACGATCTTGGTGGACGGCCGCCTCGTGCCCGCATTCCCTGGCGAGAGCGTGGCCACAGCATTGCTCGCCGCCGGCTATGTCGCGTTCCGAAAGAGCCCGAGAGCGGGAAAGCCGCGCGGCCCGTTCTGCATGATCGGCTCCTGCCAGGAGTGCTTGATTCGCGTCGGGGAGGTGCCGGTTCCCGCCTGCCAGGCGACCGTGAGGGAAGGCCTGGAGGTCACGCTGGGCGGGACGCAGTGACGGAGACGATCGCGAGTCGCGCCGATGTGATCGTCCTGGGCGGCGGTCCGGCCGGCATGTGCGCAGCGTCCGCGGCGGCGCGCGCCGGCTCCGACTCGCTGCTCATCGACGAGAATTCTCAGGGCGGCGGACAAGTCTACCGCGCCCCGCCCGCCGCGTTCGCAGAGACGTCGCCCGGCGCGTTCGGCCCGGATCACGCCATCGGCGCATCGCTGCGCCTGGCGCTTGCCGATTCGGGCGCGCGGACGGCGTTCGGCTGCCGCGCCTGGAGCGTCAGCCGGGATGTCGGGGGTGCCGGCTTCCGCGTCGATGTTTGTGACGACAATGGCCTCAAGGCATGGCGGGCACCCGCCCTCGTGGTGGCGACCGGCGCCACCGAGCGTGTCCTGCCGTTTCCGGGCTGGACCCTGCCGGGCGTGCATGGTCTCGCTGCCGCTACCGTCATGCTCAAGGCGCAGAAGCTGTTGCCGGGCGAGCGCGTGGCGGTCGCCGGCTGCGGCCCGCTGTTGCTTGCCGTCGCGGCCGGCATCGCCAAGGCCGGCGGGAAGGTTGCCGGGGTGATCGACCTGGCGTCGGTCTCGGACTGGCTGCGCGTCCTCCCTGGCGCATTGTCGCGCCCCGACCTGCTGGCGCGCGGCGCCGCCTGGGTCGCCGGCATCGCGGCTGCCGGCACCCCGTACCTGCGACGCCATGCCGTGACAGCGGCGCTGGGCGACGACCGCGTGAGCGCCATCGCGCTGAGCCCCGTGGCCGCAGATGGTACGGTCGATCGCGCATCGCAGCCGCTGCGGATCGATTGCGACGCGCTGGTGATCGGCCACGGGCTGGTGCCCAACTGCGACGTGACGCGCATCCTCGGCGCAACCCACCGCTACGCGCCGGCCGACGGCGGGTGGATTGCCGTGCGCGACGGGGACATGCGGACCAGCATCCCCGGCCTCTACATGGCGGGCGACGGAGGCGGCATCTCAGGCGCCGCAGCCGCTGCCCTGCAAGGCGAGCTGGCGGGGCTTGCCGCCGCGCGCGATCTCGGCGCCCTGGCTGCGCAGCGCCACCTGGACCTTGCGGCGCCGCTGCGCCGCCGGCTCGGGCGCGCCATGCGCTTCGGCCGCGCCATGGCCGGTCTGATGGTCGAGCGCCCGGGCCTCGTCGCGAGCATTCCGGCAGAGACACCGGTCTGCCGCTGCGAGGACGTGACGCGCGCAGAGATCGACCAGGCCGTCGCGGAGGGCGCCAGGGAGGTGAACCAGGTCAAGGCATGGACCCGATGCGGCATGGGCCCCTGCCAGGGCCGGATGTGCGGAGACACCGTCGCGGCGGTGGTGGCCCGGCTTGTTGGCGGACGAAGCGCCGCTGGCGCATTCACCGCGCGAGTGCCATTGCGACCCGTGCCGACGGCGCAGCTCATCGGCAGCTTCGACTATGCCGACATCCCGATTCCGCGACCGGCGCCGCTGTGAGCCCGCATGACGACCGTCCTTGACGTGGCCGTCGTCGGCGCCGGGATCAATGGCGCGACGGCTGCGCTATTCCTGGCGCGCGGCGGCATGCGCGTCGCCCTCCTGGACCGTGGCCAAATCTGCCGCCAGGCATCCGGCGTCAACGCCGGGACGCTGACCATGCAGATGACGCGCCGTGCGCTGATCCCCTTCGCGCTCGAAGCCCACGCGATGTGGGCCTCGGCCGCCGAATGGCTCGGGCACGACGTGGGCGTCGTCGTGTGCGACGGACTGTCGCTGGCCTTCACCGACGGCGAGGCTCAGCTCCTGAGCGAGCGCGTCGCCGCTCGGCGCGAGGCGGGCGCGCCGATCGACCTCGTCGACGGCAAGCGCGCTCAAGCGATCGAGCCCGGCGTCTCCGATAAGGTGCTGCTCGCCGGGCATTGCAAAGTGGACGGCTACGCGAACGCCTACCTGACCGGCCTTGCCTTCCGCCGGGCGCTCGAGCGCGAAGGCGTCGCGATCATGGAGAACAGGCCGGTGACCGGGGCCGATCGCGCGCAAGGCGCCTGGGCGCTGCTAACGCCGGAGGGAACGATCCGGGCCAAGCGCGTCGTGCTTGCCGGCGGAGTCTGGCTCGAGGACATGGCGTCTTGGTTCGGCTGCGCCATCCCGATCAAGGTGCTGATCAACCAGCT
Source organism: Alphaproteobacteria bacterium (assembly GCA_016793965.1). GTDB lineage: Bacteria > Pseudomonadota > Alphaproteobacteria > JAEULF01 > JAEULF01 > JAEULF01. The sequence continues at coordinate 10,937 of JAEULF010000065.1, forward strand.
CGCCGTGACGGAGCGCATGCCCGTGGCCATGCGCACGGTGCTCGGCATAGCGAGCGGCCTCTTGTCGCTCAAGCAGTACCCGCACGGCACGGTCGTCATCGGCGGCGGCTGGCAGGGGCTCGGCGACCGCGTCGCCGGTCCGCGTGCGGTGATCCCCGAGAACCTGGTCGGCAACGTGCGCCTGGCCTGCCATGCCGTGCCGGCCCTCGAGCGCTCGCGCATAGTGCGCGCATGGCTCGGGCTGGAGGCCGAGACCGCCGACGCCCTTCCGGCCGTCGGCGCGCTGCCGGGCGTCGAGGACGTCGCGATGGTTGGCAGCATCCACTCCGGCTATACGAGCGGCTTGTCGATCGCTCGCCATTTCGCGCGCTGGCTGCTCGGCGCCCCCTTGCATCCAGGCATCGCCGCCTTCGACCCGGCCCGCCTCGTCGTCCGTCCAGGAGCTCGCTGAACCATGGACACGTCCTCGCCCGCTCGATCGCCCGAGCCCCGCCGCAACGTCTCCTTGGAAGAGATGGATCGGCAAAGCGTGTTCCACCCGAACACCAACCTGCGCCAGTTCGCCCATGGCGATCTTGGCGACCCGGTCATCGTCTCGCATGCCGAGGGCATCCGCATCGGCGACCAGAAAGGCAATCGCTGGATCGACGGCTTCGCCGCGCTCTGGTGCGTCAACGTCGGCTACGGACGGCGCGAGATCGCAGATGCGCTGCATGCGCAAGCCGTCGGCATGGCCTACTACCACGCGCATGCCGGGCATTCGAGCGAGCCGGTCATCCGCCTCACCGATCGCGTGCTGCGCATGGCGCCGCCAGGCATGAGCAAGATCTTCTGGGGGCTGCAGGGATCTGATGCGCACGAGACGCAGGTGAAGATCGCCTGGTACTGCAGCAATGTCCGCGGCAAGCCGGCCAAGAAGAAGATCATCGCGCGCCAGCGCGCCTATCACGGCTTGACCATCATGTCCGGGTCGCTGTCCGGCCTGCCGCACTTCCACCGCGCCTTCGACCTGCCGCTCGGACCGGTGCGCCACACGATGGCTCCCTACTTCTACTGGCGCGACGACAGGGAGATGAGCGAGGCCGACTACGCGCGCCATTGCGCCGCAGAGCTTGACCGGCTGATCGAGGTCGAGGGGCCGGAGACGGTCGCGGCCTTCATCGCGGAGCCGGTGATGGGCGTGGGCGGCATCCTGCCTCCGCCGGAGGGCTACTGGCCGCTGGTGCAGGACGTGCTTCGCAAGCACGACGTGCTCCTGATCGTCGACGAGGTCGTCACAGGCTTCGGCCGCCTCGGCGCCGATTTCGCCAGCCAGATCTACGGCATCCAGCCGGACATGATGACGATCTCGAAGGGCCTGACGAGCGGCTACTTCCCGCTCGCCGGCAGCGTCATCGGCGAGAGGGTCTGGCGCGTCCTGGAGCAGGGCTCGGGCATCTACGGCCCGTTCGCGCACGGCTTCACCTATGCCGCGCACCCGCTCGGCGCGGCCGTGGCCATGGCCAATCTCGACATCATCGAGCGCGAGGGCTTGGTGGCCAACGCGCATGCCATGGGCGCTTACCTGAACGAGCGGCTGCGCGCGACCTTCGCCGGGCATGACATGGTGGGCGAGGTGCGGGGTGCCGGACTCCTGGCGTGCGTCGAGTTCGTCGCTGACAAGAGGACGCGCAAGCGCTTCGACCCGGCGCTGAAGGTCGGCCCCCGCCTCGCCGCGGCCTGCCGCGCCAACGGCCTGATCTTGCGCCCGCTGCCGGACGGCGACATGCTCGGATTCTCGCCGCCGCTGATCGTGACGCACGCCGACGTCGACGAGATCGTCGAGCGCTGCCGTGCGGCCGTGGCTGGCGAGGTCGACAAGCTGGTGCGCGAGGGCGCCTGGCGTCCGCCGCTCAACTGACGACAGGATTCAGCGTGCTCGCGCCGGCCTGACTGTTCGCAGCGCCGCGATGCGAGCGCAGGAGGTTCCCATGGTCCCGCGATCTTCCCGCCCCTGGCACGGCATCTACGCAGCGATCATCTGCCCGATGCGCCCGGACTACTCGATCGACGAGCAGGCCCTGGCGCGGCATGCCGCTGACGTCGCAGGCGTGCCTGGCATCGTCGGCCTGCTGATCAACGGGCACGCCGGCGAGAACTTCGTTCTGTCGCGCGAGGAGAAGCGGCGCGTCGTGGAAACCTGCGTCGCGGCGGTCGGCAGCCGCAGCATCCTCGTCAGCGGCGTCAACGCCGAGTGCAGCCTCGATGCGGCACTGCACGCGGCCGACGCCGAGCAGGCAGGTGCCGACGCGGTCATGGTGTTCGGGCCGAACGCATGGGGCCTCGGCCAGGATGACGAGATGGCGGTGCGCCACCACCGCCACGTGCTCGATGCCACGCGGCTGCCGCTCATGCTGTTCCAGGCCTCGGTCGGCGCCGGCAGGATGGCCTATCCGCCGACGGTGCTCCGCCAGCTGCTGCAGCTTCCCCGGGTCGTCGCCGTCAAGGAGGGCAGCTGGGAGGTCAAAGCGTATGAAGAGACGCGGCGGCTGGCGGCCGAAGTCGCGCCGCAGGTCGCCATCATGGGCTCGGGCGACGAGCACTTGTTCACCAGCTACGCCATCGGCAGCGACGGCAGCCTGGTCAGCCTGGCGATCCTGCTGCCCGAGGCTATCGTGGCGCTCGACCACGCGGTCAGGCGCGGCGACCTGACCGAGGCGCGCCGCCAGCACGCCATCGTCCAGCCGCTCGCCAAGGTGGTCTACGGCATGGCGCCAGGCTTGCGTGCGACGGCGCGGCTGAAAGCGGCGCTCCACATGCTCGGGCGCATCCCGCATCCGACTGTGCGGCCACCGATCGGGCCGCTCGATCCGGCGGAGATGGCGCGGCTTCGCGACGCCCTCGCCGCAGCGGGCGTCCTCGCAGCGGAGCGCAAGATCGCATGACCTTCCGATTGCCAGACCACAGGCGCTTTCCCTACGCGGCGATCAACCGCAGGCCAGACTACTCCTGGCCCGGCGGCAAGCGGCTCGCCGTCTATATCGGGCTCAATCTCGAGCACTTCGCCTTCGGCGAGGGGCTCGGCGGCGAGCTCGCGCCTGGTGGTCCGCAACCGGACGTCCTCAACTACGCCTGGCGCGAGTACGGCAACCGCGTCGGCGCCTGGCGCATGCTGGAGCTGTTCGACGCGCTGAAATTGCCGGTCTCGGCTTTGGTCAACGCTGCCATCTACGATCACTGTCCCGACCTCGTCGCGGCGCATCGCGCGCGCGGCGACGAGATCGTCGCGCATGGCCGCAGCAACGCAGAGCGGCAGGGCGTGCTCGACGAAGCAGCCGAGCGCGCGCTCATCGCCGAGACGACGGCGACGATCGCGCGCCAGGAGACGGGGCCGCCTGCCGGCTGGCTCGGCCCGTGGATCTCGCAGAGCCGGGTCACGCCGGACCTGCTGCAGGAGGCCGGGTATCGCTACCTCCTGGACTGGTGCCACGACGACCAGCCGACCTGGATGAAGACACGGCGCGGCCGCATCTTGGCCGTTCCCTATCCCCAGGAGATCAACGATATCCCGGCGATCATGATCCGCCGCACCGGCGCCGACGCATTCGCCGACATGATCGTCGACAACTTCGACGAGATGCTGGAGCAGTCCAAGGGCCAGCCATTGGTCATGGGGATCGCGCTGCACGCCTACATCGTCGGCCAGCCATTCAGGCTCCGCCACCTGCGGCGGGCGCTGGCGCGCATTGCTGCAGCCCATGACGAGGTCTGGCTCGCCACCGCGGGCGCGGTCGCAGCGCATGTCGCGCAACTGCCGGCCGGCACGGTTCCGGACCCCTGATGCAGAGCGCCGTGCTGCAACGGCTACAGTGCAAGGAGCTCAGCCGAAGCGGGGCTGCGGTCGTTGATCTTGCTGCGGTCTAGAGAGATGCGGAGGCATAGGATCTCGTGCTGCTGCAACTGGAGGCGGCCCACCATCAGTCGGTGCCGTAGCGCGAGGTGATGATCGACCCGGAGAGCGGCCCGAGCAGGTCAGAGTCCATCAACTTGCCTTGAGTCCATGAGACTGGGTTCCGCCAGGCGGCATTTGCTCGCCGAGCGCGTCAATCGCTGACGATCCAAAGTCACCTCGCTGACTGGCGACCGCCGCGTTGGCCGCGGAACACGAACAGGTTCCCGGAGAACGGACGCTACGCGCAGCCAACTAATGCCACCGACAGGCTGCGGGACATATCGATCAGCAGTTGGTCCAGGTTCTCCGCCGGGATCGACAGCGGGTCGAACGCATCGGATTCGCCATGCTTCAATAGGAGCTGGCGTGTTGCCTCTTGATCGGGGACGTACCCCATCGCCCACGAACCGAAGCTGCGCTTGGCTGTTTCCCGGATCGACATGAGCGTGACGTCCGTGTGGCGCCGATCGGCGCTGATGCGCCGGAAGGTGCTGTTCACCGCCTTGCGCTCGCCCTCCAGGCACTGCATGAAGTAGTACCCGTTGAAGGCCAGCATGCCGGTGATGTTGTCCGCCGTGTTGTGCCTGCGGGCCGATTCGAGGATGGCGCCGACGTCGCCAGCGCTCCGAACGAGCGGATCGACCCGGCTCGCATAGACCAAAGAAACCAAAGCCACGATTTCCCCCTTACCGTAGGTATTCCTGTCAGGTGGCGCGCTGACCGGTCGTCACCTGACTTTCCACCGCCCGAATCATCTGCCGGGCGGCTCTCAGATCCGGATCGCACGGCCCTTGGTCGCCGCGAGCCGCAAGATCTCTGCGCCCATCTTGCTCAGCGGCAGCTCCCTTTCCACGGCGCCGGCTTGGCTTGCTGCCTTCGGCATGCCGTAGACCACGCAACTCGACGCATCCTCGCCGAGCGTCGCTGCTCCGGCATTGCGCATGGCAAGCAGGCCGTCCGCGCCGTCGCGCCCCATCCCCGTCAGGATCACGCCGATCGACCTCTGGCCGGCCACCCGCGCCACGGAATTGAACAGCACGTCGACGGACGGCCGATGGCCGCTGACTGGTGCCCCGTCGCGCACCTCGCAAACGTAGTTGGCGCCAGACCGCGCCAGGCTCAGGTGATAGCTGCCCGGCGCGATGTAGACGTGGCCAGGCAGGACGCGCGCGCCGTCGCTCGCCTCGCTGACATGCACGGCCGCCATGCCGTCCAGCCGGGCGGCGAAGGTAGCGGTGAACTTCTCGGGCATATGCTGCACGACCAATGTCGCCGGCGCGTCGGCTGGGAGCGCGCAGATCACGTCGCGCAGCGCCTCGACGCCGCCGGTTGAGGCCCCGATCGCGACGATCGTCTCTGTCGAGCGATAGCCGAGCGAAGGGGCAATAGCCGGAGCTGATCGGTCGCTTGGCGCCCGCACCTTCGCGCGCGAAGCCGCGCGGACCTTCCTTACCAGCTCGTCGCGCAGGCCCTCCATGCCGACGCGCAGGTCAAGCTTGGGCTTGGCGACGAAGTCCACAGCGCCCAGCTCCAGCGCCCTGAGCGTCGCCTCCGCCCCCGATTCTGTCAGCGACGATACCATCACCACCGGCATCGGCCGCAGCCGCATCAGCCGCTCGAGGAAGTCGAGCCCGTCCATGCGAGGCATCTCGATGTCGAGCGTGATGACGTCAGGAGAGAACGTCTTGATCATGTGGCGCGCGACGATCGGGTCGCTCGCCACGCCCACCACTTCCATGTCCGGCTCCGCGCCGATCAGCTCGGCCAGAAGCTGGCGTATCAGCGCTGAGTCGTCGACGACAACAACGCGCGTCGGCCGTCCAGGAGCCTCATCGATCATCGGAACAGCTCCACCGTGCCCTCGACCTGCGCGTCCTTCAATCGCGCGCCGTAGCTCAGCTCCTCGCCGAAGATCTCCATGTCTGGCCGGCGCTTCAGCTCAAGGCGCTGCACGGTGCCCTTGGCCACGCCGAACAGGATGCGGCGCGGGAAACTGCCGCCCAGATCCTCGGCCGCGACGAAGATCTGCTCGACCCGGAGATAGTCGCGGACGAACTGCGCGTTGGCGTCGCCAATCGGATTGCTCGACTTGATGACGTTGGCGCCTCCGAAGATCTTGGCCTCCAGGCGCTCGCGCCGCCCGCCGGCGGCAAGCACGTCGTTGATCAGCCGCTCCATCGCGAACGTGCCGTACCGCATTTGCCCGGCATCGCCCGTCCTCGCGCCGGCAGCGTCGAACGGCAGCAGGAAATGGTTCATGCCGCCGATCCCCGCCACGGGATCGCGGATGCAGGCCGCAACGCAGGACCCAAGCAGGGTCGCCAACGTCTCGTCGGCCGACCCGGACACGTAGTGCTCGCCCATGAGGATGTTCACGACCACGCCGCCCACGTTCGGGTCCCAGTAGCGCCGCGCCGAGGTTCGCGCGACTCCGGCCTCCGCTTGGCCGCGCCAGCGCTGCAGATCCGCCTGGCGGCGCATTGGGCCCGGACTCATCTCAGCGCGCCCTGCGGTAAGTGGTCTTGCCCGCTGGCTCGAACCTGCTCGTCACGTTGAACAGCGCTTCTGAATGGCCGATGTAGAGCCAGCCGCCCGGTGCCAGCATGTCGGCAATCCGGTCGAACAGCTTTGCCTGCGTAGGCTTGTCGAAGTAGATCACCACGTTGCGGCAGAAGACGGCGTCGAACGGGCCGCGCATCGGCCATGGATCCATCAGGTTGAGCTGGTTGAACACGATAAGGTCGCGCAGACCCTGGTCCATGACCGCGCAACCGCGCTGGACGGCGTAGCGGCCGCGATGGGCCGGAGGGATGGATTCGCACTGCCCCTCGTCGTAGCGGCCGGCAGACGCACGAGCGATCATCTCGGTGTCGAGATCGGTGGCGAGTATTCGGGCGTCCCAGCGCGCCAGGTTCGGCACCGATGCGGCGACGGTCATCGCGATCGAGTAGGGCTCCTGCCCGGAGGAGCAACCTGCCGACCAGATGCGCAGCCGGTTCGAGCCGCCGGCAGCGTTCTTGGCGACGATCTCTGGCAGCGCCACCTTGGCCAGATGCTCGAAATGATGCGGCTCGCGGAAAAAGGCGGTCAGATTCGTCGTCAGCGCATTGAGCATGTGCCCGAGCTCGACGCCTGCAGGCTCGGCTTCGATCAGCTGGCGATACTCAGCCAGGCTGGTGAGGCCGTGGGCACGCAAGCGGCGCGCAAGGCGGCCTTTCACCATCTCAGTCTTCTCAGGCCGCAATACGATCCCGGTCCGGTCGTAGACCAGGCGAGCGATGAAAGCGACGTGCTCTGCGTCCGGCTCGCGCACGGGCTGGCGGGCACGATCGGCAGAGCGCAGCCTCGATCCGCTGCCGACTGGCCCACGGCCCGCTCGTGATGTCGATTCAAGCATGACGGCAACTTCTCCGCGACGGTCTCGTGCCCGAGCCAGAAATCAGAACATCTCCACGGTGCCTGCGGCCGCCTGAGCGAGAGCTGGAGAGGCAGCCTCGTCGCGCACCACCTGCGCCACGAAGCGCTTGCGCATCTCGGATAGGGAGAAGTTCTCCAGGATCTCGTTCAGCCAGCGGCGGTCGATCTGCCCGTTCCAATCTTGGGCAGCCGCTTGCGCGCGGGTCTCCTGCTGCAGAGATGCAAGCGCCTTGCCCAGGATGGCCAGTGTGTCGACGACATGGTCCAGATGCTGCTTGGCACGGTCCTGGAACTGGACCCCGGTGATCATCTTGGAGACGGTGTCCGACTGGCTGGCCGACGCGGCCGCGACCTCGGCCAGCACCGCTGCGAACTTCCGGTTCTGCTCGGTCAAGCCGCGCATCATCTCGTCCAGCTGGCCCCGCGCCTTCATGTGCTCGGACAGGTCGATCGTCACGATCTGCCTGAGGATGGCGTGGCCGCGCTGAACGCCGCTCGCAACGTCCGTTATCTGGCGGCGCATCGTCTCGGCGAGTGCGTTCGTCGTCCTCGACAGCCCGCGCACCTCAGAGGCGACCACCATGAACGTACGGCCGGCATCTCCTGCGCGTTGCGCCTCGATGGTCGCGTTCAATGCCAAGAAGTTCGTTTGGCGGTTGATCTGCTCGATCTGCGCGATGGACTTCACGGTATTGTCGACCTGCTTCGAGACCTCGTCGAGCGCCTGCACCATCGTCCCGGCGAACTTGTTCAAGAGCAAGATCGTGTCGATAACCTTGCCGAGAAGCCCCTCGACGAAGCCGGTTATGTCCCCGATGGACAGCGTCCGCTCGCCGACGACGACCTTCTCGGCTGCGGCGACGACGTCGCCGAGCAGCGCGGACTGCCGCTGCGACCCTTCGGCCAGCTCCTTGAAGCGGCGGCTGAGGTCCTCCGTGCTGGTCTCAACAAGGTCCGAGGTCGCAGAGATCTCACGGCAGAGCACGTCGAACGCGCGGCGCTCGAGCTCCGAGAGCTGGAGCCAGCGGCGCAGCAGGTCGGCAGCTCGGTCGCCGCACTTCGGCTCCGCCGCCTGTGAGGAACCCGCCTCGCTTGAAGCCGGGAGGTCGGACGGCATCATCACATCGTAGGGCATGGCAGTGGCTCGCCTAGTGGATGTCTTTGAAGGCACGGGGCTCTCCGCGAGACCGATTGCTGGCCGCCTTCTGCTTGCCGTGCGGCAGGGCACGGCCACCGTCGGCTCGCGCGTCGAGCCATCTCCTGAAGCCGTCGCACGGCAGCGGCTTGCAGAGCAGGAAGCCTTGCGACATGGCGCAGCCAAGGTCGTCCATCGGCGCATTCTGGTTGTCGCGCTCGATGCCCTCCGCCACGACGTTCAAGTCCAGCCTGCGAGCGAGGCGGCTGATCGCGTCGGCCACTGCTGCGTCCTTTGCGCTCTCGACCACGACCAGGTCGCGGCGCTCGATCGACAGCAGCGCCATCGAGCGTTCGATCGCGGCATCAAAGTCATGCGGCGCGACGCCGACGAAGGCGGAGATGAACAAGGCAAGGAGCTGCTCGATGTCGGTGCGCTCTTCGAAGGCTCGCATCCGCCGCGCGAGGGCTGCTTTGGCCAGCCGCGCGTTCTCCACGAGGTGACCGATCTGCCGACATGACGTAGCCTGAGCCATCGGGCTCAGCGCATCGTCCGCGTCTGAGGCCAGGATGCCGGGACGAAGGCTCAGGATCACAGCATCCCAGAGCGCGACGCATTCGATGACCGTCGTGGCGCCGGCTTGCGGCGTCGGAGCGATCGCCGTGCCTGGCAGGTCGATCGCCAGCCGCCGTGCTTCACGACCGCTCGCGCGTGCAGAGATCTCGACGGCGCCGTCGACCAGAAGGCGGATTGCGTCCGGGCGATCCAGCACGGCCTGGACATTCGCGCCCGCTGCGCAGCGGCTCGCCACGAAAGCCGGCTCGTTGATGTCGGGCGATTGCGCCATCGATGTCGCCGATCTCCTGAGTCGATTGCGCCGCGCGCGTGACACGGGGCGGGTCGTCACGTGCCGCAGCTTCCCAGGTGACCCGGGGCGTCCTGGAGCAGTGTTCAGGCGCCGGATCAGACCTCGGAGCAGCCTCTCTCGCGCCCGAGCAGCGGCATCGGCCGTCTCGGTGCCCGAGAGCGGGGAAGTTCGCCCCGAGCTGGGAAGGATCCACGAGGCGGCTCCGCTGGGAAGCCGCCTCGCGGTCCACAGGAGCTCAGAACTCCTTCCAGCTATCCGCAGTCCCGGCGACGGCGCGCTTGCCGGCCGCGGCGCGGGCAGGCTTGACGGTCGGCATCGGCGTCTGCATGGCACGCGGTCTCTGGCGGCCGTTGCCGTTCGCTCCAGCGGCGTGGGCGTCTCCGCTGTTGCCGCTTGGGCGGCGCGTCCCGTTGGAGCCAGGTGCATGCACCTCCTCGCCGTTGCCGTTGGTCCGGCGTGGCGCGCTGACTGGCTTGGCGAGCGGCTGCTGCCGCGGCGCCGCGGCGGCACGACGGGACGCGTCGCTGTCCTCTTCGGCGCCTTCATCGATCCTGAAGAACTCTATCGTTTGCGTCAGCTGCTCGGCCTGCTGCGTCATCGACTGCGAAGCGGCCGCGCTCTCCTCGACGAGGGCCGCGTTCTTCTGCGTCATCTCGTCCATCTGGGAGACCGCGGTGTTCACCTGCTCGACGCCAGAGGACTGCTCGGCGCTCGCTGCAGCGATCTCGGCCACGATATCGGCCACCCGCTTCACCGCCGTGACGATCTCGCCGAGCGTCTCGCCGGCGTTCTTCACCATCTGCACGCCGTCCTTGACCTGGAGGCTGCTGTCGACGATCAGCGCCTTGATCTCCTTCGACGCCTGCGCCGAGCGCTGGGCCAGCGTGCGGACCTCGGCGGCCACCACCGCGAAGCCCTTGCCGGCGTCGCCGGCGCGCGCGGCCTCGACGGCCGCGTTGAGCGCCAGCAGGTTGGTCTGGAAGGCGATCTCGTCGATCACGCCGATGATGTCGGAGATCTTCCGCGACGAGCCCTCGATCTTGCTCATCGCCTGGATCGCCTCGGCGGCGACCGCGCCGCCCTTCTCGGCAGAGGCCCGGGCCCCGGCCGCGAGCTGGTTGGCCTGCTGCGCGTTCTCCGAGTTCTGCTTCACCGTCGCAGCGAGCTCCTCCATCGAGGCCGCCGTCTCCTCCAGGCTCGAGGCCTGCTGCTCGGTGCGCGAGGACAAGTCGCTCGCGCCCGACGAGATCTCGGCCGAGGCCGTGGCGATCGTGCGCGTCGCGTCGACGATCCGACCGACGATCTCGGTCAGGCTTTGCGCCGTGTTGTTCGCGTCGTTCTTGATCTGCTCGAACATTCCCTGGTGGGCGCCCTCGATGCGCCGCGTCAGGTCGCCCTTCGAAAGCCCGTCGAGGAAGGTCACCACCTCGTCGACGATGCGCTTGGTGGCGAGATCCTGCTCGACCTTCGCCGTGATGTCGGTGGCGTACTTCACGACTTTGAACGGCCTGCCGTTCACGTCCATGATCGGGTTGTAGCTGGCCTGGATCCAGACCTCCTTGCCGCCGCGCCCGATGCGCTTGTACTGGCCCGTATCGTACTCGCCCCGCCCAAGCCTGTCCCAGAACAGACGGTACTCGGGGCTCTGCTTGTAGGCAGCCTCGACGAACATGCTGTGGTGCTGGCCGCGCACCTCTTCCAGCGTGTAGCCCAGCACCTTCAGGAAGTTCTCGTTGGCCGTCAGGATCTTGCCGTCGAGCGAGAACTCGATCGTCGCCTGCGACTTGCTGATCGCAGCGAGCTGACCTTCGAAGTCCGCGTTGCGGATCTTCTGCTCCGTCACGTCGGTGGCATACTTGACCACCTTGAACGGCTTGCCGTTCAAGTCGTTGATCGGGTTGTAGCTCGCTTGGATCCAGACTTCCTTGCCGCCGCGGGCGATCCGCTTGTACTGGCCCGCGTCGTACTCGCCGCGCCCCAGCTTGTCCCAGAAGAGACGGTAATCCGGACTCTGCCTGAAGGCCGGGTCGACGAACATGCTATGATGCTGGCCGCGCACTTCGTCCAGCGTGTAGCCTAGCAACTTCAGGAAGCTCTCGTTGGCGTGCAAGACCTTGCCGTCGAGCGAGAACTCGATCACCGCCTGCGACTTGCCGATGGCCGCGATCTGGCCCTCGAAGTCGGCGTTGCGGGCCTTCTGCGCGGTGATGTCGAAAGCGTACTTCACCACCTTCACCGGCTTGCCCTTGCCGTCCTTGATCACGTTATAGCTGGCCTGGATCCAGACCTCCTTGCCGCCGCGACCGATGCGCTTGTACTCGCCCGCGTCGAACTCGCCGCGACCAAGCTTCTCCCAGAACGCCCGGTAGTCCTGGGTCTGGCGATATGCCGGGTCGACGAACATGCTGTGGTGCTGGCCGCGCACCTCATCCAGCGTGTAGCCCAGCAGCCTCAGGAAAATCTCGTTCGCGGCCTGGACCTTGCCGTCCAGCGAGAACTCGATGGTGGCCATCGAGCGGTCGATGGCGCTGGCATAGGCCGTGTGGTCGGCGTTGAGCATGCGCTGGGCCGCGTCGGTCCATTCCACGACGGTGCCGATGCGCGCCTGCTTGTCGTCCAGGAGCGGCGTAGCCACAAGGTCGAACACCCGTCCGCCGACCTTGATCGTGGCCCTGTGGGTGTCCCTCAGTCCGCCCAGCAGGCGATGCTGATGGCTCGGGTCCTTGTGGAACACGTCGATGCTGGCGCCGATCAGCTTCGACGCATCGAAGCTCGGCAGGTCGCGGCGGATCTCGTCTTGCGCCTCCTTCATCATCGCGAGCACGCCCGGGTTCATGTAGACGATGTTGAACTCGGCATCGGCGATCATCACGTTCGCCACGAGCTTGTCGATCGCCGCGAGCTTCACGGCTTCAACCAGGTTGCTGCTGGAGAAGCCGAACCAAGACGACTTGCGCTGCGCTTGCATTTTCTATTCCCCTGAAGGACGCGCCGTGTCTGACGACGGCAGTGTGAAAAAACGGATCAGTTCTGGAGCTCGGCGGCGGATAGGCTCTTCTGGTCGACCCGATCGAGGCTGAACATGCGATCGAGGGTCAGGAGAGCCACCATCCGGTCCTCGATCGAAACGAGGCCGCAGAGGAACTTCGCATCCTCGGCGCCGTCCATCTCGGGCACGGGCTGCACCGTCGATCGGTCGATCGACAGGATGTCGCTGACCGCGTCGACGAGGATGCCGATGACGCGCTCCTTGACGCGCACGATGACCACCACATGCGTCTTGGTGACCTCGGTCTCGCCGCCGCCGAAGCGGGCGCGAAGGTCGAAGATCGGTACCATCGTGCCGCGGAGGTTGATCACGCCCCGCACGTAGGTCGGCGCGTTCGGCAGCCGCGTCGCCTGCGTCCAGCCCTTGATCTCGCGAACCTCCATGATGTCGACGCCGTACTCCTCGGCACCGACCTTGAAGGTGATGAATTGATCGGTCTGCGCCGAGGCCTCGGCCTCTTGCACAGCGGGCATCGATTGGCCACGTGCCGGGGCCAGGTCGATCTCAGTCACGCTCATCAGCGATACCTCCTGCTCGAGCTCATGTTCATTGTGCGACGGCAGGGGAACTGCCGGTCGGGGGCGGCAGGGCGGCAGGCGCGGTCGGCGCAGCGTCCGCCGCCTCCGCTACGCGGCCGAGCCCCGCGAGATCGAGGATCAGCGCGACGCGGCCATCGCCCAGGATCGTCGCCGCCGAGATGCCGTCGATCTGGCGATAGTTCGTCTCCAGGCTCTTGATGACGACCTGCTGCTGACCCAGGATCTCGTCGACGACGAGACCTACCTTCAGGCCGTTCTCGACCTCGGCAACGACGACCAGCCCCCGGCACGGATCGTTGACCGCGTCGGCACAGCCGAAGACCTGAGCCAGGTAGACGAGGCGGATGTACTCGCCGCGCAGCGCCATGACCCGACCGCTTCCGGCCAGCCGCGCCACGTCGCGCGGCAGCGGGCGCAGGCTCTCGACGATGCTGGCGAGCGGCACGATGTAGCGCTCGACGCCCAGCGTCACGATCATCCCGTCGAGCACGGCGAGCGTGAGCGGCAGCGACAGCGTGAACCTCGACCCGCGGCCGGGCTTCGAGTCGATGTGGACGCGCCCGCCTAGCGCCTGGATGTTGCGCTTGACTACGTCCATGCCGACGCCACGGCCCGAGATGTCCGATACCTTCGATGCCGTGGAGAAGCCGGGCAGGAAGATGAAGTTGTCGATCTCCTCGTCGCTGGGCGCGGCGCCCGGCGCCACGAGGCCCCGCGCGACGCACTTCTCGAGAACGCGTCGGCGGTCGATGCCCGCCCCATCGTCCTCCACCTCGATGACGATGCGGCCGCCCCGGTGCCTAGCGGAGAGCAGAATGGTGCCGGTCCGGGGCTTCCCCGCAGTCACCCGCGCGTCCGGCATCTCGATGCCGTGGTCGAGCGCGTTGCGCACCATGTGGACCAGCGGGTCGCTCAGCTGCTCGATGACGGTCTTGTCGACCTCCGTATCCTCTCCGGACATCAGCACGCGCGCTTCCTTGCCGAGCTGGGCCGAGAGCTCGCGCACAAGGCGAGGCATGCGCTGGAACACCGATTTCACGGGCTGAGCCCGGATCGACATCACGTTCTCTTGCAGCTCGCGGGCGTGCGCCGCCATCTGGCTCAGGCCGGCCGCGAGCTCCGGGACGACGTCGCCCTGCACGGCCGCGACCTGCTGGCTAAGCATCGCCTGCGTGATCAGGATCTCGCCGACCATGTTGACCAGGCGGTCGATCTTCTCGATGTCGACTCGGATCGTGGATTGCTCGCCCGAGACCGGCGCGATGGCGCCCTGGGCCGCCCGATCGGTCTCGGTCGCGCGAGCAAGAGCGGTGGCCGCAGCCGGCAGCGGCTCCTCTGGTCCATCGGCCGATGTTGGCGGCAGCGGCTCGATCGCGATCTCGCAATCGTCCGCCACGAACTCGAACACCTCGCAGATGCGCTCTTCGTTCTCGGCTGTCTCGACCTCCAGCACCCAGCAGAGATACATGCCGTCGGGCTCGATCGACGCGAGATCGGGAATCGCGGACGTATCGACGGCGACCTTGACCGCGCCAAGCGTCCTCAGCTCGCGCAGGAGCAGAAGCGGCTCGTTGGCCTTGCGCAGCAGGTCGCGGCTTGGCGTGAAGCGCACGCGCCAGCGACGCTTTTGGCGCGGCTCGATCTCGGCGACCCGGCCTGGTCCGGCCGATCGCGGGGATGCCCCGCTCCGCTGCAAGCCGAGCGAGGACTTCAGCGCCGCCAGCTCGGCCGCCGCCGCCGCCTCATGATTGTCGAGGAGCACGAGCCCGCTCCGGTCGGCCTGCACCAGATCCGCGAGCGTGTCGAGGGCGCGCAACAGAGTCGCGTGCGATTCGAGGTCGAGCGACGCCTTGCCCGACCGGAATCCGTCGAGCACCGTCTCGAACTCATGCGCGAACTTGACCAGGCGATCGAGGCCGAAGGCCCCGGCACCGCCCTTGATCGAATGCACCGCACGGAACAAGCCGGCCATCGCCTCGCCGTCCTGCGGATCGTCGCCGAGCGACATCAGGCGCGCTTCCGCGGACGACAGCAAGTCGCCGCATTCCTCGAAGTAAGTGCGCTTGAATCGGTCGGTCGGGTCCATGGGCTGGTCCGCTCCTGATCGTCCCGTCAATCTCACGGGCAGACCTTGGAGACGGTCTGCACAAGCTTCTCGGGATTGAACGGCTTGACCAGCCATCCAGTTGCACCGGCAGCCCGGCCGTCATTCTTCTTCTCCGAATCGCTCTCGGTCGTGAGCATCAGGATCGGGGTCGCGCCATAGGCAGCGTTGGCCCGAAGCCGACGGATCAGCTCCAGCCCGTCCATCTCCGGCATGTTGAGATCCGTGATGATGCAATCCACCTTGGACTGCGCCAGGGCTTCGAGCGCGTTCTTGCCGTCCGTCGCCTCGACGACCTCATAGCCGGCCTGCCGCAACGTGAACGCGATCATGTCGCGCATCGTCTTCGAATCATCGACGGTCAGGACGCGCTTACTCATCGATCTTCCCCCAGAGTTGCAGTTCTTCGGATAGGCCAAGATCGTCGAACGCGAGTCGGAACGCCGGCGACGAGGGCCCAACCAGGAGCTCGTGCCCTGCACTGGCCAGCGCCCTTCGCGCCGCGAGGAGGACCTGCACGCACGGCGTCGTGATGCGCTCTACGCCTTCGGCGTCTATCGCGATGCGCCGGCCAGCTTTCGACAGTTCGAGAAGTGCCCGCTTGAGCGCCGGCGCGGCGACCACGTCGTTGACCGGCGCGAGCCGCAGAGTGTCGAAAGCACGACCCGGTATGATGGAGTACTCTTCCATGATCTCGCTTCTTGCTCGCCGCCGACGACCTTGCCGTTCAGCGCTTATCGAGCGTTGCACCGATCAACTCGAGTCGGCATATGGCTTAGCCGGCTATGTCGGAGACCTAGTCCAAGCCTCCTATCGACTATCGGGGCCTAGCTCTCACGAACGACAGAGGCTCTACGTTCGGTATCGCTCTCTTCGTGCGCTTATCCGTTCGGCTGAAATGCTTGCGGCGGATTCGGCCGGAGCGCCGTTCGGCGATCACCTTCTTCCGAGACGCACGGACGGGGATCCAGCGCGTCACTGAGGCGGCTCCGGCAGGCGCGCGCAGCCGATAGCGCAGGCCGCGGTCGCAGCGGCAGCGCCGACAATCTCGCGCACGGCGCGCGCGGCCGCCCAGCCGACGAAGAGCAGCGTGACGGCAACGACAGCCGCGCGCGGCAGCCCGACGAGCTGCGACAAGCAGCCCGAGAAGCCCAGCGCGATGGCGGCGCTCGAAACGCGCTATGCCCGCAGAAAGCAGCGCCCGCAGCGCGGGGGAAGCCGCGCGCGAGGACAGCGTCGCTGAACGAAGTCGCGGTCGCGACGATGGCGGCGACCCCGACGCCGTGAAGCACGAGCATCGGCAGCGTGACGTCGCGTCTGAGGGATGGGACGTTGGCGACGGTCTCCCCAGGTGGCCGCAGCAGAGGTTCGGACTCTCGCAGGCCAAGCCGGTGCACGCCGCGATTGACGGCGTCCTGATCGGCGCGCGATAAGCGCGTCCCCATGATCCGTCTCGACAACATCGGCAAGCGCCTCGGCGACCGCATTCTGTTCGTCGAAGCCTCTGCGGCCATCAATCGCGGCGAGAAGATCGGCTTGGTCGGTCCCAACGGGGCCGGCAAGACCACGATCTTCCGCCTGATCGCCGGCGGCGAGGCGCCCGACGAGGGCCAGGTCACGGTCGAGCGCGGGATCACCATCGGCTATTTCAGCCAAGATATCGGCGAGATGGCCGGGCGCAGCGCCATCTCAGAGGTCATGGCGGGTGCCGGACCCGTGAGCGAGATCGCCGCCGAGCTCAAGGTCCTGGAGACCCGCATGGGCGATCCCGATCAAGCGGACGATCTGGACTCGCTGGTGGCGCGCTTCGGCGAAGCGCAAGCGCGCTTCGAGGAGCTGGGCGGCTACGAACTTGAAGCGCGCGCGAGAGAGACGCTGGCGGGCCTCGGCTTCGATCAAGCGATGATGGACGGCGACGTAGGCAGTTTGTCGGGCGGCTGGAAAATGCGCGTGGGCCTCGCGCGCATCCTGCTGATGCGGCCCGACGTCATGCTGCTCGACGAGCCGAGCAACCATCTCGACATCGAGAGCCTGATCTGGCTCGAATCCTTTCTGCTGGGCTTCGAAGGCGCGCTGGTCATGACCTCGCACGACCGCGCCTTCATGAATCGCGTGGTGACCAAGATCGTCGAGATCGACGGCGGCACGCTCACGGCGTTCTCGGGCGACTACGAGTTCTATGAGCGCCAGCGCGCGCTCAACGAGAAGCAGCAGCAGGCGCAGTTCGAGCGCCAGCAGGCGATGCTGGCCAAGGAGATCAAGTTCATCGAGCGCTTCAAGGCGCGCGCGAGCCACGCGGCACAAGTCCAAAGCCGGGTGAAGAAGCTCGACAAGATCGACAAGATCGAGCCGCCGCGCCGCCGCCAGAGCGTGGCATTCGATTTTCCCGCCCCGCCGCGCTCGGGCGACGACGTGGCGATCCTCAAGCGCGTCGCCAAACGCTACGGCGCCAAGACGATCTACGACGGCTTCGACCTCGCCATCCGGCGCAGGGAGCGCTGGTGCGTGATGGGCGTGAACGGCGCGGGGAAATCCACGCTGCTGAAGCTCGTCGCCGGCGCCACGACGCCTGACGAAGGCACCGTCACGCTGGGCGGCTCGGTCAAGCTCGGCTATTTCGCCCAGCACGCGATGGAGGTGCTCGACGGCGATCGCACGGTGTTGGAGACGCTCGCCGATGCCTTTCCGCGCGCGGGCCAGGGGTCGCTGCGGACGCTGGCCGGCTGTTTCGGATTCTCGGGCGACGATGTCGAGAAGCGGGCCCGCGTGCTGTCGGGCGGGGAGAAGGCGCGCTTGGTGATGGCGCTGATGCTCTACGAGCCTCCGAACTTCCTGGTGCTCGACGAGCCCACCAACCATCTCGATATCGCCACGAAGCAGATGCTCATCGAGGCCTTGGCCAATTTCGAGGGCACGATGCTGTTCGTCTCCCATGACCGGCATTTCCTGGGGGCGCTATCCAATCGCGTGCTCGAGCTGACCGCCGACGGTGCGCATCGTTACGAAGGGGGGTATCTCGAATACGTCGCGCGCACCGGCCAGGAGGCGCCGGGCTTGCGCGACTGAGCCCGCCGACTCGAGTGCGCTCGATTGCTTCCGGCGAGCTACGCCCGGAAATCCGAGCTCGAACTGACCAGGGAGATCGCGCTGCTGATCGAGCCGGCAGGCGTTCCGGGCGGCTTCGTCGATGGGGCGCTGTGCTCTGCGGCACGTTCGGAGAAGGCGGATGCCGGGCCAGAATTGAACCGATGGCCTCTGGGTCGTTCGCTCGGCAGCCATTTCGGCGAAACTGACGCGCGCGCAAGTCGCTTGTGAACCAAAGCAACAAGGGCCTAGCCGTTTCCGGCTAAGCCCTTGCCTTACTTGGTGGAGCCAGACGGGATCGAACCGTCGACCTCTACAATGCCATTGTAGCGCTCTCCCAGCTGAGCTATGGCCCCGCGCCGCCTTACGGCGGGATTGGCAGCGTCGCCGGGCCTGGGGGCCGGCGGCGCCTGCGATAGTTAGGTCCGGCCGTTTGGACGCGCAAGTGCCTTGCGCGAGCCGCCGTCGGCCCTGGGAACCGTCAGGCCTCCTCCTCGCCCTCGGCGATCTCCGGGATGTCGTCCTCGTCCTTGCCGAGTTCCTCGGTGTCTTCGATCACCTCGTCCTCGGCATCCGGCTCGACCGCGATGACGGCCTCCTCGTCGGCGGCGCCCGGCGCCTCGACCTCGACCGGCAGCTCCTTGCGCTTCGCCGCCTTCTCCTGTTGCGGACGGCTGCGCCGGCTGCGCAGGAAGTCCTCCGCCTGGAACTCGGAGCTGCACTTCGGACACGTGATGGGCGATCGCTGCAGGTCGTAGAAGCGCGCGCCGCAGCTCAAGCAGATGCGCTTGACGCCCCATTCCGCCTTAGCCACAGGCAAATCTCCTTCGCGCGCCGCGCGCCGCGCATCGAGTTGGCTCGATGCCTCATGTCCCGTAAACGGCCCGGCGCCGCTCGACCGGAAGTCGAGCCGCGCCGTCCGCTTGCGTCGGATTTGCGCCGGCCGTAATTAAGCGCGCCCAATTGCCACGGCCGATCCGGCCTGTCAAAGCGAAATCGCGCGAGGATTCGACATGCAGGATTTGCCCAGCCGCCAGGAGGCGGGCCAAGGGGCTGGCCACGCGACGTCCGCCGCGCCCCGGCCGATGGCCGGGCGGCGGAGCGGGCCCTTGCGCGGCGCGGCTCGCGTGCCGGGCGACAAGTCGATCTCGCATCGCGCGCTGATGTTCGGTGCCTTGGCGATCGGCACCACCCGGATCGACGGCCTGCTTGAGGGCGAGGACGTCCTGCGCACGGCGGCAGCGATGCGCGCCATGGGCGCCGAGGTCGTTCGCGCCGGCGACGGAAGCTGGCGAATCTCCGGCGTCGGCGTCGGCGGGCTGGGCGAGCCCGAGGACATCCTGGACATGGGCAACGCCGGCACCGGCACCCGGCTGGTCATGGGCCTGGTGGCGAGCCACCCCATGACGGCCATCTTCACCGGCGACGCCTCGCTGCGGCGCCGTCCCATGGAGCGCGTGGCGGCACCGCTGCGCCTGATCGGGGCGCGCTTCCAGGGCCGCTCCGGCGGCCGCCTGCCGATGGCAGTGACCGGAACGGCGGAGCCGGTGCCCATCGCCTACCGGCTTCCCGTGCCGTCCGCCCAGGTGAAGTCGGCCGTCCTGCTGGCCGGGCTCAACGCCCCTGGACGCACCACGGTGATCGAGGCCGAGGCCACGCGCGACCACACCGAGCGCATGCTCCGGCATTTCGGCGCCTCGGTGTCGGTGAGCCGCGCGGCCGACGGAACGACCATCGTCCTCGAGGGCCAGCCCGAGCTCCGGGCGCGCGACGTCGTGGTCCCCGGCGATCCCTCGTCGGCGGCCTTTCCGGCCGTCGCCGGCCTGATCGTCGCCGGCTCCGAGGTCAGGCTGAAGGGCGTCGGCATCAACGCGTTGCGCACCGGCCTCTTCGACACGTTGCGCGAGATGGGCGCCGCGATCGCGCATGAGAGCCTGCGCGAGGAAGGCGGCGAGCCGGTCGCCGACCTGGCGATCCGCGCCGGAAAGCTCAAGGGAATCACGGTGCCCGCGTCGCGCGCGCCGTCGATGATCGACGAGTACCCCATCCTCGCCGTTGCCGCCGCCTGCGCCGAGGGGCGCACCGTCATGCACGGGCTGGCCGAGCTGCGCGTGAAGGAGAGCGACCGCCTCTCGGCCATGGCGACCGGACTTGCCGCCTGCGGCGCGCAGGTGGTCGTGGACGGGGACACCCTGATCGTCGAGGGGCGCGGACGCCCGCCGCGCGGCGGCGCGACCATCGCGACCGCGCTCGACCATCGCATCGCCATGTCCTTTCTCGTGCTCGGCCTCGTCACCGATGCACCGGTGACGATCGACGATTCCGGACCGATCGCCACCAGCTTCCCGGACTTCGTGCCCTTGATGCGCGGCCTGGGCGCCGACATCGGCGACGCATGAGCAACGACCGTCATCAAGGCTCCGCGCGGGGCGGCGGGCAGCCGGCCGTCATCGCCATCGACGGCCCCGCGGCCTCGGGCAAGGGCACCCTCGCGAAGCGCCTCGCCGCGCACTTCCGCTACGCGCACCTCGACACCGGGAAGCTCTACCGAGGCGTCGGGGTGGCCGTGCTCCGGTCGGGCGGCGACCCGAGCGATGCCGCAGCCGCAGAGCGGGCGGCCCGTTCCCTCGATGCCGCCGGCCTCGACGACGCCCGCCTGCGCACCGCCGAGGCTGGTGCTGCGGCCTCTAAGGTGGCCGCGCATCCGGGGGTCCGCGCGGCGCTCCTGGCTTTGCAGCGCGACTTCGCCCGCCGTCCCCCCGGGGGCGCCGCAGGAGCCGTCCTGGACGGGCGGGACATCGGAACGGTGATCTGCCCGGACGCCCCGACGAAGCTCTTCGTCACCGCCAGCGTCGAGGCCCGGGCCGAGCGCCGGCTCAAGGAGTTGCAAGCCTCGGGCGCGGCCGCTATATATGCCGCCGTTCTGCAGGACTTGATCGAACGCGATCACCGCGACAGCACGCGCAGCGCCGCGCCGCTGAAGCCCGCCGAGGACGCCATCGTCCTCGACACCACGCATCTCGACGCCGATGCGACGTTCGCCGCTGCGATCGCGGCCATGACCTCGCGGAACACGTGAACCGGCGCGCTCTGCGCCTTGTCTCCCCGACCGGCATAGCCGGGCGCGGCGGCAGGAGCGGGGCGCATCGCTCGTTGCAACCATAGCCCGTAGGGCTCGTCCGGCCGAAATGGCGTCGGCATCGAACGCCAGCTCGCCGCCTTGCCCAGCGTGACCCACTTGAAGGAGTGCCCATGGCCAGCCTGTCCCGCGCAGAGACCACCGCCAAGTCCGGCGAGAGCTTCGCCGCCATGATCGAGGAGACGATGGGCGGCGGCGCCCGCGGCTTCGAGGGCAAAGTGGTCCGCGGGACCGTCCTGTCGATCGAGAACGACATCGTGCTGATCGACATCGGGCTGAAATCCGAAGGGCGCGTGGCGCTCAAGGAATTCTCGATGCCGGGCCTGCCGGCCGAGCTGAAGGCGGGCGACATCGTCGAGGTCTATCTCGACCGCATCGAGGACAAGAACGGCGAGGCCGTGCTGTCGCGCGAGAAGGCGCGGCGCGAAGAGGCTTGGGTCAACTTGGAGCGCGCTTTCCAGAAGAACGAGCGCGTGAGCGGCGTGATCTTCGGCCGCGTCAAGGGCGGCTTCACCGTCGACCTCAATGGCGCCGTTGCGTTCCTGCCGGGCAGCCAGGTCGACATCCGCCCGGTGCGCGACGTCACTCCGCTGATGCACACGCCGCAACCGTTCCAGATCCTCAAGATGGACCGCTCGCGCGGCAACATCGTGGTGTCGCGACGCGCCGTGCTCGAGGAGAGCCGCGCGGAGGCCCGCCAGGAGCTCGTGGCCAGCCTGAAGGAAGGCCAGATCCTCAGCGGCATCGTGAAGAACATCACCGACTACGGCGCCTTCGTGGACCTGGGCGGCGTCGACGGCCTGCTGCATGTCACCGACGTCTCGTGGAAGCGCATCAACCATCCCTCCGAGGCGCTGCAGATCGGCCAGCAGGTCAAGGTGCAGGTCATCCGCTTCAACCCGGAGACCCAGCGCATCTCGCTGGGCATGAAGCAGCTCGAGGCCGATCCGTGGGAGGGCATCGAGGCCAAGTACCCGGTCGGCACGAAGTTCACCGGCCGCGTCACCAACATCACGGACTACGGCGCCTTCGTGGAGCTGGAGCCGGGCATCGAGGGCCTCGTGCACGTCTCCGAGATGAGCTGGACCAAGAAGAACGTGCATCCCGGCAAGATCGTCTCGACCTCCCAGGAGGTCGAGGTGATGGTGCTCGACGTCGCTCCGGTGAAGCGCCGCGTCAGCCTTGGCCTGAAGCAGTGCCTGTCGAACCCGTGGGACACCTTCGTCGAGAAGTACCCGTCGGGCACGCAGCTCGAGGGCGAGGTCAAGAACATCACCGAGTTCGGCCTGTTCGTCGGCCTGCCCGGCGACATCGACGGCATGGTCCACCTCTCGGACCTCGACTGGAACCGCGCCGGCGAGGAGGCCGTGAAGGACTACAAGCGCGGCGATATGGTCAAGGTGAAGGTGCTCGACGTCGATATCGAGAAGGAGCGCATCTCCCTCGGCATCAAGCAGCTCGGCAGCGACCCGTTCGAGGAAGGCGTGAAGGGCATCGCCCGCGGCGACGTGGTGACTTGCGCGGTCATCCAGGTGGTCGACAGCGGCCTCGAGGTCACGGTCGGCGACGGCACGCCGGGCTTCATCCGCAAGTCGGAGCTGTCGCGCGACCGCAGCGAGCAGCGCCCTGACCGCTTTGCCGTCGGCGACAAGCTCGACGCGAAGGTCACGGCGATCGACAAGGGCAGCCGCAAGCTCACGCTCTCGGTCAAGCAGCTCGAGATCGCCGAGGAGAAGAAGGCGATGCAGGAGTACGGCTCGTCCGACAGCGGCGCCACGCTCGGCGACATCCTGGGCGCCTCGCTGTCGCAGATGAAGGCCAAGGCCGAAGGAAAGAAGACGGACGCCAAGGGCGAGTGAAGCCAGGCGGTCTCTCGCGTGCGTCGGACGGCCGGCCCCTTCGGGCCGGCCGTTCCTTTTTCGGCGCTCGCGGCGCGGTTCGCTTGACGCTCCGCCCCGCGTCTGGCAGCGTTTTGAAAAGACGAGAGAATTGCTGCCGGCGGGAACCTGCTGCGCGGCCAAGGGCAGGCTGAGGCTCACGGCCAGGATCGACCTCGACAGTCGCGACGGATCGATCGCGCGCAGCGGAGCACCGGCGCCTTCGGGAGTGTCGGGGATGACAAAGTCCGAGCTCGTCATGCGCGTGGCCGAGCGCCATCCGCATCTTTACCAACGCGACATCGAGCGCATCGTCGGCGCGATCTTCGACCAGATCTCCGCCGCGCTCGCCCGCGGCGACCGGGTGGAGTTGCGCGGTTTCGGCGCCTTCTCGGTCAAGCGTCGCGAGCCGCGAGCAGGCCGCAACCCGCGGACCGGCGAGAAGGTCGAGGTGGCCGAGAAGGTCATCCCCTTCTTCAAGACAGGCAAGCAGCTGCGCGAGCGCATCAACGTCAGCGGCCAGCAATCCTGAAGCAGCGACCCCACGGAGCGGCACGGACCGTGCCGCATCGGTGCGGCTGGCCTCCGGCCGGCGCTCCGGCTAGATTCCGCGCCGTCAGCACGGCACCAGACCTTGCGGGAGAATTCGGCGGATGCGGCGACTTACGAGCCTCGCCGGCGCTGCGGTGATCGCCGCGCTGGCCATCTTCGCCGTCACGAACCGCGGACCCGTGGCGGTCGACCTCTGGCCGTTGCCGATCCTCATCGAGGCGCCTGCGTTCGTGCTCGTGCTCGGCGCCCTTGCGCTCGGGACGCTGCTCGGCGCGTGCATGGCCTGGACGCAGGGAGGCGCGACGCGACGATTGTCGCGCGCGCGCGGACGCGAGGTCGCTGCGCTCGAGTCCGAGGTCGCCGCGCTGCGCAAGCAAGTCGCGGCGGCAACGCCCGCCGCAGCCGCGACGGGAACCGCCGTGGCGGTGAGTGGCCGCAGCCCGTCGCCCGCGCTCCAGGCATTGATCGTCGATGTCAGCCGCGCCAGCATGCCCGACGGCCTCGGCCCGCAGGGCCTTCCGCGCGAGCGTGCCGGGGCGGCGGCGCCCGCCCAGCGGACCTGAACCGAAAGGAGTCCGGCTCCGTGCGAATAGTGAGCGCTGCCGAGGTCGAAGCTGCGACCCCCTACCCCGACTTGATCGAGAGCTTGCGCGCCATGTTCCGGCAAGGTTGCGCCATGCCGGTCCGCCACCACCATCCGGTCAAGGTGCCTGGCGCGTCGGACGCGATGCTGCTCCTGATGCCGGCGTGGCAGGACGGACAGGCGATCGGCGTGAAGCTCGTGACCGTTTTCCCTGACAACGCGCAAAGGGACCTGCCAGCGATCCAGGGGGTATACCTGCTGCTCGACGGCCGGACAGGCGTGCCGCGCGCGCTGCTCGACGGACCGATGCTGACGAAGCGGCGAACCGCCGCCGCGTCGGCGCTCGCTGCGGACTACCTCGCGCGGCGCGACGCAGCGCGGCTGCTGGTGATCGGCACGGGAGCGCTCGCGCCGGAGCTCGTCGCCGCCCACGCGGCGATCCGACCGATCCGCGAGGTGCGCATCTGGGGGCGGACGCCGGCAAAGGCCGCCGCCCTCGCGGCACGTGTCGCCGCCGGCGGTCTAGCGGCCGCTGCGACGACCGCCCTGGAGGAGTCCACGGCGTGGGCCGACGTCGTTTCCTGCGCCACGCTCTCGCGCGAGCCCCTGGTGCTCGGCGCGCGGCTGCGCCCTGGCGTCCATGTCGACCTGGTCGGCGCCTTCACGCCGGACATGCGGGAATCCGACGACGAGGCCGCGCGGCGCGCCCAGGTCTTCGTCGACACCCGCGCCGGCGCCACGCGCGAGGCCGGCGACATCGTGCAGCCGCTGCGCAGCGGGATCCTGACCGAGGCAAAGATCCGCGGCGACCTCTACGAGCTCTGCCGCGGCGAACGACGCGGCCGCGAGGACGACAAGGCCGTGACCCTGTTCAAGTCGGTTGGCGCCGCCCTGGAGGACCTCGCCGCGGCGCTCCTCGTGGTCGACCGCCTGCCGGCATGACGGGGCTGCAGTGAAAGTCACCGTCGTCGGCGGCGGCATCATGGGCCTGTGCGCCGCCCGCGCCCTCCTGAAGCTCGGCGCGACGGTGACGGTGCTTGACCAAGGCCCGCTGCCCAATCCGCTCGGCGCATCGGTGGACCATACGCGCGCGTTGCGGTCAGCGTACGGCGGCAATACGGGCTACATGCGGATGGCGCGCGACGCCAGGGCCGCTTGGCGGCGCGTGTGGAGCGACATCGGCGCCGACCTGCTGGTCGAGACCGGCTTGCTCGTCCTTTCCGATGGTTCGGGGACCTGGTCGCCCGCCAGCCGCCACGCGCTCGCAGCGGCGGGCGTACCGGTCGAGGACATCGCCCCCGCCGATCTGGCCGCGCGCTACCCGATGCTCCAGGCTGCAGCCGTCGCCGACGCGTTCCATGTCGGAGACGGCGGCGTGCTCCTCGCCGCGCGGATCGTCGAAGGGTTGCTCGGCTGGCTTGAGGCCAACGGCGCCAACGTCCATGCCCGCACGCCCGTCGTGGCCATCGACCCCGATCATGCCGCGGTCGAGGTCGACTCGCAGGGCCACGGACGCTGGCAGATCGACGCGGACAGCCTCATCGTCGCAGCCGGCCCGTGGACGGCGAAGCTGCTTCCTGCGCTGGGCGGCGTCGCGCGCCCGTCGCGGCAGGTCACGGTCTACGCCGAGCCGCCGCTAGAGCTCGCCCGCGCCTGGGCATCGGCACCGCTGATCGTCATGGATTCGGGCAGCGTCGGGCTCTACGTGGTGCCGCCGGTCGCCGGCTATGGGCTGAAGTTCGGCGACCATCGGTTCTCGCTCGCCGGCGATCCGGACGACGATCGGACGCCGCGCGACGGCGACGCGCGCGCCGTCGTGGCGCCCGCAGCCTCGTTGCTGCGCGACTTCAAGCGCTACCGCCTCGGCGAGGCGCGCCCCTGCTTCTACGACGTGGAACCGGAGGAGCGCTTCGTCGTCGCCCCGCTCGACGGCGCGCAGCGCAGCTGGGTCATGACCGGCTTCAGCGGCCACGGTTTCAAGTTCGGCCCGCTCCTCGGCGACATGCTGGCAGAGGCGGTCGCGGGAAGGCTTGACGGCGCTGCCCTGACCGCATGGGCGCAGGGGTTCGACGGCGACGCGTGAGGTCACGTCCCCTCGTCTGCGACGACCAGCCCGTCCTTCATGCGGACCCGGCGCGACGCCGTCTGCGCCAGCCCCTCGTCATGCGTCACGACGATGACGGTCCGGCCCTCGCGCGCCAGCGTCCTGAAGATGCCGAAGACGGCGGCGGCGTTCGCGCTGTCGAGAGCGCCGGTCGGCTCGTCGGCCAGCAGGTAGGCCGGATCGTTCGCGAGAGCGCGCGCTATGGCGACCCGCTGGCGCTGGCCGCCGGAGAGCTGATCCGGACGCTTGCCGGCCTGGTCGCCGATGTCGAGCGATTCGAGCAGCGCGCGGGCGCGCGCCGCCGCCGCTTCCGGCGCCAGGGCACCGAGGCGCCGCATCGGCAGCCGCACGTTCTCCAGCGCCGAGAACTCGGGCAGCAGGAAGTGGAACTGGAAGACGAAGCCGAAGCGGGCGAGCCGGAGCGATGCCCGGGCGTCCTCGGCGAGCGCCGCCGACGGGGCGCCATCGACCAGGATCTCGCCGGCCGTGGGCACGTCGAGCAGCCCGAGGAGGTAGAGGAGCGACGACTTCCCCGATCCGGACGGACCCGAAACCGCAACGAACTCGCCAGGCGCGATCGATAGGTCCACGTCGCGCACAAGGACCTGCTGCACCGGTCCTGGCAGGATCCGCGTCAGGCCGCGCGCCTCGAGCGTCATGCAGCGCCTCGGATGATCTCCAGGGGATTGGTCCGCGCGGCCCGGCGCGCGGGCAGCCAGCCCGCCACGACGGCGGAGAGCGTCGCCAGTCCGCCTGCCAGGGCGTAGCGCCATGCCGGCAGCGAGACGAGGAGCGTCTGGTTGGGGTCCGTCGCGCCCGGAGCGGGCACGGCGCGCAACGCTTCCGCGATGCCGAAGCCCACGCAGAAGCCGACAAGGCTGCCGAGGACGCCGACGATCAACCCCTCGATCACGAAGATGCGCGCGATGGACGCGCCGGAAAAGCCGATCGACTTCATGATCGCGATGTCGCGCGCCTTCTCCAGGACGACGGTGGAGATCACGTTGAAGATGCCGAAGCCGGCGACGATCAGGATGGCGCCCACCGTCGAGTAGATGATGACGTTCTGGAGCGTGAACACCGCCAGGACGCGGGCGTTCGTCTCCTCCCACGGCGCAGCCTTGTAGCTCCACCGGCTCTCGATCAGCGCCGCCATCTCGATCGAGCGCGAGACGTCGTCGAGCCTGATCCTGATCTCGTTGACGATGCGCGGGCGGTCCTGCAGCGACTGCTGCTTGCGAAGCCCGACGAAAGCCTGCCCGGAGTCGAGCGCTTCCAGCCCTGTCTTGAAGATGCCGACGACGCGCAGCCGGGCGACCTGCGCGCTGCGCGACACCCCGTTCACCGCATCGCCGACCTCGACGCCCATGCGGTCGGCGAGCGTCTTCCCGAGGATGATCCCGTCTGGCGTCGCCTTCAGCGCATCGATCGTTCCGGCGATCATGTCGCTCGCGAGGGACGTGACCTGGACCTCTCGGTCCGGATCGATGCCCAGGACCGCGACCGACCAGTCGCGCCCTGCGCGGCGGAGGAGGACCTGGCCGCGCAGCGTCGGCGCGGCCGCCACGCCCGGGATCGCCGCCAGGCCCTCGAGCATCTCCGCCGCGTGGTTGATGCCGCGGACGGGGTCGCGCGGCAGGACCCGACGGATCTCGACGGCGGCGTCGGCATGCTGAGCGTGCAGGGGCTGCTCGGCGGGCAGCCGGAACTCGTCGGTGACGACGATGTGCGGGTTCGACTCGATCAGCTCGCCGCGGAAGAACTCGTGGAAGCCGTTCATCATGCCGGAGATGGCGATGAAGAAGCCGACGCCCAGAGCCACGCCGAGCATCGAGACCGCCGTCTGCCTCCTGCGGCCGAGCAGGTGAGCGAGCGCCACGGCAAGCGTCAGCGGCATCGCCGGCCTCCCCTAGCGCGCCGCTCGCGCCCGCCGACCCTCGGCCAGCGACTGCGGCGGCATGGCGACCACCTGGTCGCCCTGATCGAGGCCGCCAAGGATCTCGACCCATTGCGGGCCCGTCGCGCCGGCCTCGACGGGGATTCGCCGCAGGCGCCCGTCCCTGACGACCCAGACGGCAGCAGCGCCCGGCCGCCCGCCGCGCGGCGGCCCGCGCACGATCGACGTCGCCGGCACGAGGAGCGCCTCGGCTCGCTCCGAAAGGACGATGTTGACGTCCACTGTCATGCCCGGCCGCAGCGGCGCGTCCGCGCCGAGCAGGGCTTCGATCCTGAAAGTCCGCGTGCCGCTGTCCGCGGAATCGTAGATCCTGGAGACGGTCGAGCTGAACACCCGGCCCGGGAAGCCCTCCGCACGTGCCGCCACGGCTGCGCCAGGCCTGATGCGCGGAATGTCTCTCTCGTCGACGTCGGCAGCGATCCGCAACCGCCCGGGCGCGGCAACGACGAATGCCTTCGAGTTCGCCGCAAGGCTCTGACCGACATCGACATCGCGGCTGATGACCACCCCGTCGAGCGGCGCCACGATCCGCATGTCCGCGACCTGGGCCCGCACGGCCTCCATCGCCGCGCGCGCCTGGACCGCTTCGCTCTCCGTCCGCTGCAGGGCCTGCTCGGACGCCGCGCCGCGGCCGATCAGCGCGCGCTGGCGCGCTTCCTCGCGCTCGGCCAGAGCAAGGCGGGCGCGCGCCTCCTCAAGCTTGTGCTGGACCTGCTGGTCGTCGAGCGTCGCCAGCACCTGGCCGCGCTGGACGCGATCGCCGACATCGGCCAGCAGCCGCTCGACGCGGCCGGCGGCAACAGGACCGACGCGCGACGAATCGACGGGCTCCACCACGCCGGTCGCATAGACGGCGTCGATCGCCGTCCCCCTGCGCGGCTGCGCGGTCTCCACGGCCACCGGCGAATACTGGCGCCACCCGTACCAGGCGACCGGCGCTGCCAGGGCGACGACGAGGGCGATGACCGTCAATATGCGACGCAAGGGATCGGCCGCCGTTGCTCGTTGAATTCAGGAAGAGTTCTACCCGCAACTCGGCATTGCGGCATCGGGCAAAGCGCCGCGGTCGGCTCCGCCTCCGGCGACGCAGCATCGCCCCCATCGGGCGTAAGCCGTTCGGCCAAGCTCGCAAGTGCGGCGCCATTTGCGTACTCTGACGCCATGAGCAAGCGCCTGACGAGCTCCGGTCGGTCAATCATCGCGATCACGCCGCCGCGGTACGCCACGCGATCGGAATGGATCGACGGCTTGGTCGAAGTCGCCCAAGAGGTGCCCTGGATCGATCCGCGCTGCCGCGTCGCCTCGGCGCTGGCGCCCGTGGCGCAGTGGGCTGCGCGATCGCGCAGCGAGGCGGCCTTGCGGCGCGTCGCACTGGAGATCGCGAAGCACGGCCCGGAGTGGGACGCGCTCCGGCCGCTCGGGCTTCGCGCCCGTGCCGTTCTCGGCGCCGAGCCAAGCGACCGCGGCGACGCCGGGCAGACCCGCGCCGGCGCCTGAGCGGTCGCATCTCTCAGGGGTCGGTCGGTTCCCCGGGAGGATTGCCGAACACGGGGAATGCCGCCTGGCCGAGAACGGCGGCGTGGTGGCCGAGGGCCCAGCGTACCGTCGGGAACGCGATCTCGGTCCATGGGATCTCGTCCCAACCGAACATGCGCACATCCAGGCTTTCCTCGCCGGGCGCATAGCCAGGTACGGCGAGCGTCGCGCGGTAGATCAGTTGGACCTGGCCGATTCGCGGGATGTCGTAGACGGCGAGGAGGCGATCGATCGCGATACGGGCGCGCGCCTCCTCCCAGGCCTCGCGGCGGGCACCGTCCGCAGCGCTCTCTCCGGTCTCCATGTAGCCTGCCGGCAGCGTCCAATAGCCCAGGCGGGGATTGATCGCTCGCCGGCACAGGAGGTAGCGGCCATCCACCGCGACGACGGACCCGACCACGATCTTCGGGTTCAGGTAGTTCACGAAACCGCAATCGGTGCAGACGAGACGCTCGCGCGTGTCGCCCTCCGGGATCGCGCGCGTGACGGGGCCGCGCAGCTTGTCGCGCGAAGGCCCTGCCGGTTCAGCCTCCCGGCCCGCGTCGCTGCGATCCGCCCCCGGGCGTCGGTCGTCCATGAGACGCCCCGGGCGCTACACCAGGATGTTGAGGATGGACCCGCGCGGCAGCGTCCGCGGCAGCGATGCCAGCCAAGACAGGTCGAGCATGTCCAGCGGGAACTGCGGATTCTCCCAATCGTCCTCGAGGGCGGCGCGCACCCTCTGGCGCAAATCGGCCAGCCTCTGCCGGAAAGGCGTTGCCGGAGACGCCCCGACCCGCACGGAGCTCGAACGGATTTCCATGTCCCACGCCCTCCGCGCGCGTGCGCCTCGTCCGCGTCGACGGACTCGCTGCCTGCCGCATCGCTCTCAGCGCCCGATCCGCCGAGTCGCGTCGAATCCTGCCTTGCTCTGAGCAAGATGACGTTAACGGCGTTGTCTTGCCCGAGATCATGCAGAGCGAGCAACCACTTCGTAATCGCAATGCTGCCGTATTGCCTATGCCCTCAGGCACGGTGCCCAGGACATCCGCACAAGTGCGGCCGCGCCGCAAATCCGCTACACAGGGACGGGGTCTTGGAGATGAAGAACGCGGCACATGGCTGACGCCGACAAAGAGAAGAAATCTGCAGGCAAGGACGCAACCGGAGGTGGCGAGTCGCAGCGTCCGAGCTCCGGTTACGATCGTTTGGTGGCGTTGGCTCGCAACAAGTCGGCGCAGAGCCGCCGCGAGCTGGTCGAAGCGGTCGGCGACCTCGTCTTCGAGCGCGATGCCGTGCTCAGCGAGCGCGAGCGCGCGCTCATCACGGTGGTGCTCGAGCGCCTCATCCACGAGGTCGAGGTGCCGGTCCGCAAGGCGCTTGCCGAGCGGCTCTCCAACGCGGCCCACGCTCCGCATGACCTGATCCTCGCGCTCGCGAACGACGAGATCGAGGTCGCGCAGTCCGTGCTCACCCACTCCGTCGTCTTGCGCGAGCTCGACCTGATCGAGGTCGTCAGGCACCGCACGATGGAGCACCAGCTGGCCGTCGCGGTCCGCAAGCACGGCCTGACGGAGAGCATTGCCGCCGCGCTCGTCGAGCAGGGCCATGTCGACGTCATGAAGGCGCTGCTGGAGAACAAGGACGCCCAGATCAGCCGCGCGACGATGGAGTACCTCGTCGAGCAGGCGAAACGGAAAGACACGCTGCAGAACCCGATCCTGCAGCGTCATGATCTCGACCCCGGGCTGGCCAAGAAGCTCTATTGGTGGGTGTCGGCAGCGCTGCGCCGGCACATCCTCGACCGTTTCCAGGTGGATCCCAGCGAGCTCGACGACCAGCTCGAGGCGACGGTGCTGGACCTGGTCGACGAAGCGAAGGCGAACGGCACGCCCGCAAGCAAGGCGGAGGCGCTCGCCCACCAGCTCAAGGCCAGCGGCGCTCTCGACGCGAAGCTGCTCGTCCAGGTCCTTCGGCAGGGCGAGGTTCCCCTGTTCGAGGCGATGTTCGCGGAGCTCGCCGACCTCCGCCTCACGCTCGTCCGGCGATTGATCTACGAGTCGGGCGGCGAAGGTCTCGCCATCGCCTGCCGGGCTCTCGGCGTCGAGAAGCCGGTCTTCGCCTCGATCTTCCTGCTCAGCCGTCGCGCGCGGCCGGGCGACCAGACGGTCGACCCGATGGAGCTGTCGCGCGCCCTGGCCTTCTTCGACGGGCTGGAGAAGGATGCTGCCGAGCGCATGCTCAAGCGCTGGCGCCGCGATCCGCAGTTCCTCGAGGCCGTCTGGCGCGTGGACTCGGGAAAGCCGCCGCCGGAGAAGTAAGGCGCACGACCGCGCCGACGCGCTCGCCGCGCCGGGGCGGCTTGAAGGGGAAGCGCGCGTGTCTGGGGCGGCGACGCATGCCTATGGCGGCCCGCGCGCCGCGCTCCGGGGCGGGGCGCGCGAGGCCCTCGGCCTGCCCGCCTTCGTCCTCGCCGCGAGCTATGTCGGCTTCGGCGCACTTGCCCAGCAGAGCGGGCTCGGCCTCTGGCTCGCGCTGGCGAGCACGCCGGCCGTCTGGGCGCTGCCGGGCCAGGTCGTCCTCGTTGAGATGCTCGTCCTGCGAGCGGAATGGCTTGCCGTGGTCGCCGGCGTGTCGCTGAGCGCCGCGCGCTTCCTGCCCATGACGCTGGCGCTCCTTCCCTACTTGCGGGAAGCTCGACCGGCGAGCTGGCGCCTCTACGCGGCGGCGCAGCTCGTCGCCGTCACCGGCTGGGCTGCGGCCATGCGGCAATGCCCGCAGCTGCCGCCTGAGGAGCGCCTGTCCTATTTCGTGGGCTTCACCCTGCCGCTCGTCGCCGGCGCCGCCTTCGGCACCGCGACCGGCTTCGCGCTGGCGGACGTCATGCCGCGCGCCGTGATGCTGGCGCTGG
Organism: Alphaproteobacteria bacterium; assembly: GCA_016793965.1. Taxonomy (GTDB): domain Bacteria; phylum Pseudomonadota; class Alphaproteobacteria; order JAEULF01; family JAEULF01; genus JAEULF01. The sequence continues at coordinate 43,702 of JAEULF010000065.1, forward strand.
TCTTCGTGAACCCGATCTATTTCATGCTCGTGTTCGTCGGCGACGTGCGCCAGCGGCCGGCCGTGCTGGCCCTTGCGATCGGCGCGATCGCTGGCCCGCTGGCGCATGCCCTGACGCCCTCCTGGAGCCTGCTCCTCACAGGCCTCGTCGGCGGCACGGCGGCCTTCCTGATCGACCGGGCTTGGCGCAGCGGCCCGCGCCGCGGTGGCTCGTCGTGAGCGGCGCCGGCGGCGATCCCAGCCCCTGGGTGATCCTCGCCCTCTGCGTCGCCGGCACCTATCTTTGGCGCGGCCTGGGCGTCGCGCTGTCGGGCCGCATCGACCCCTACGGCGCCGTGTTCCGCTGGGTCGGCTGCGTCGCTTACGCCATGCTGGCCGGCCTGATCTCTCGCATGATCGTCAGCCCGGTGGGGCCCCTGGCGCAGACCGGCTTGGCGGACCGCCTCGCCGGATGCGCCGTCGCCGTCGCGCTGTTCTTCCTGTTGCGCCGGAACCTGGTCGTCGGCGTCGCCGGCGGCGTCACGGCGACGATGCTGCTCGCCACCTATGCGCGCTGACGCGGTCGCCTATCCCCTTTGCAGGGCGGCGACCCCCGGAAGGGTCTTGCCCTCCAGCCACTCGAGAAAGGCGCCGCCGGCGGTCGAGACATAGCTGAAAGCGTCGACGACGCCCGCATGTGCCAGCGCCGCCACCGTGTCGCCGCCGCCCGCGACGGTGAGCAGGGCCCCCTTCCGCGTCAGCTCAGCAGCCGTCCTGGCAAGGCCCACGGTGCCGGCGTCGAAAGGCGGGATCTCGAAGGCGCCGACCGGGCCGTTCCAGACGAGGGTGCGGCAGGTCTCGAGACGGCGCGCCATGGCAGCGACGGTCGCAGGTCCGACGTCCAGGATCATCATGTCGGCCGGGACAGCCTTGATGTCCACGACGCGGCTGGGAGCGCCGGCCTTGAACGCCCCGGCGACCACGGCATCGGAGGGCAGGACGATCTCGCACCCCGCCGCCTTCGCCTTGCCGGCGATGTCGCGCGCCGTCGCCGCGAGGTCGTGCTCGCACAGCGACTTGCCGACCGCGATGCCCTGGGCGGCCAGGAACGTGTTGGCCATGCCGCCGCCGATCGCCAGGACATCGACCTTGGCGACGAGGTTGCCGAGCAGCTCGAGCTTGGTCGAGACCTTGGCGCCGCCGACGATGGCGGCGACCGGGCGCTGCGGCGCCACCAGCGCCCTGGCGAGCGCATCGAGCTCGGCCTGCATCAGCCGGCCGGCCGCCGCGGGCATGAGATGAGCCAGAGCCTCGGTCGAGGCATGCGCGCGGTGTGCGCAGGAGAACGCGTCGTTGACGTAGATGTCGCCGAGCGCGGCCAGCGCCTTGGCGAAGTCCGGGGCGTTGCCTTCCTCGCCCTTGTGGAAGCGCACGTTCTCGAGCAGCAGGACGGCACCCGGCGCGAGCGCAGCGACCGCCTGCTCGGCGGCGGCCCCGATGCAATCCTCGGCGAAAGCGACGTTCGAGCCGATCGCGGCGGAGAGCGCCGGCACCAGCGGGCGCAACGACATCTCGGGCACGCGCTTGCCGCTCGGCCGGCCGAAATGCGAGAGGACCACGACCCGGGCGCCGCGCTGCGCGAGCTCGCGCAGCGTCGCCGCCGCGCGCTCGATCCGGGTCGCGTCGGAGACGCGCCCATCCTGCATCGGCACGTTGAGGTCCACGCGCACCAGCACGCGCTTTCCAGCGAGCGAACGTGCGAGAGCGTCCAGCGTCGGTGCGGCAGGCATGTCTGGATCCCCAGGCGAGAAGTGGCGGTCCAAGCGCGGCGGGAAGGGATCACAGCGATCCGGCGATGGCAAGCGGGCGCTGGGGCGCCTCACGCTGCGACCCCAAGCGCATTGACATCGGAGCCGCAGCTTCGCGACCCTGCCCGGCGCGGGCGAATCGAGGCGAAGGGCAGCATGGAGGCGCGCTGGGAGCACGCGTTCATCACGGGCGCATCGAGCGGCATCGGCGAGGCCATGGCCCGCGCCCTGCCGCCGGCGACGCGCCTCCTGCTGCACGGCCGCGACGCTGCACGCCTCGGGGGCGTGGCGGAAAAGCTCGCCCGCCAAGGGCGGGCCGTCGCGGTCGTGGCGGCAGATCTCGCCACCGAGGCCGGTCGCCAGGCCGCGGTGGGTGCAAGCCGCTCCTGCCCGATCGACCTCCTGGTCTGCAACGCCGGTTTCGGCGCCCTCGGCCCGCATCTCCAGAACGACCCCACGGCAGAGACCGACATGGTGGCCGTCAATTGCATGGCGACCGTCGCGATCTCTCGCGCGCTGCTGCCGGACATGCTCGCGCGCGCCCGCGCCTCCGGCCGGCGCTGCGGGATGATCGTGGTCGCCAGCGTTGCCGGATTCGCCCCGTTGCCCTATTTCGCCACCTATGCGGCCACCAAGGCTTTCGACCTGTTCTTTGCCGAGGCGCTTGCCGAGGAGCTGCGCGATGACCCGATCGACGTCCTGGCGCTCTGCCCGGGCGTCACCGCCACGCGGTTCTTCGAGCGGACGGGCAATGCCGAAGCGGCGCGGCGCCTGATGGCCGGCGGGCACGGCCACAGCGCCGCCCGCGTTGCCCGCGACGCGCTTGCGGCACTCGGCCGCCAGCGCGTGCTCGTGGTGGGAGCGGGCAACAGGCTGGCCACGCTGGTGCCGAGGCTGGCGCCGCGGCGCCTGTGGTCCGCCATGGCGGGCGTCGCGATGAATCGGTGGCGTCGATGAACCGGGACGCGCGGCACGCCGCGCTGACAAGGAGGCGACGATGACGACGCCGGCGCACCTGTCGGACGTTGGTGCCGAGATGGCGGAGCCCGAGCCCCTCGCATCGCTTGCGAGGCGCGCCGCTTATGCCGCCGGCCAGGGGTTGAAGCTCGCATCCTACTGGGCGCAGCACATGGCGGTGAGCCGCGCCGAGGCCCGCGCAGGCGCCGCGCCGCGACTCGATCCGGCCTTGGCCGCCGCGATGCCAGGCCCCGCAGCCGTGCGACGCGACCTGATGGCGCTGCTGCGGCGGGACGCCGAGAACGTCGCCGCCGGGGTCTACCGGATGCCGTCGGACCACTTCGAGAGCCCGGTCGCGATGCTGAGCCGCGCGCGCCGCTTCCTCGCAGACGCCTCGCGCGTGCGCGAGCGGCGGGCACGCAAGTCCAACAGCGAGGTGCTCACGCCGGACCGGCACGGCAGGTTCCCGCGCTACTACCTGCAGAACTTCCACTACCAGACCGACGGGTACCTCTCTCCCGAATCGGCCGCGCTCTATGACCATCAGGTCGAGATCCTGTTCGGCGGCGGCGCGGACGCGATGCGGCGCCAGGCCCTCCCCCCGATCGCCGCGCATCTGCGCGCCGCCTGCGCCGGGGGCCGCAGGATCAAGGACCTCAGCCTCGCCGACATCGCCTGCGGCACCGGCAAGTTCCTCGTCGCCGTGAAGGAGAACTACCCGCGGCTGCCGGTGACCGGCATCGAGCTCAGTCCCGACTACGTCGCCGAGGCGCGACGCAGGCTGGAGCCCTGGTCGTGGACCCGGTTGCTCGAAGCCAATGCCGAGCGCCTTCCGCTCGCCGACAGGAGCCAGGACGTCGCCACCTGCATCTACCTGTTCCACGAGCTTCCGCGGCAGGTGCGCAGCCGCGTCGCCTCAGAGATCGCGCGCATCCTCAAGCCGGGCGGCCTTTTCGTCTTCGTCGATTCGATCCAGAAGGGCGA